>NZ_JBCODG010000060.1:15334-23960 GCF_040928965.1 Bacteroides sp. 2201st1_D9_2201SCRN_220225
ATGTTACCCCTGCCCAATTTACCGCCTACAAGGAACTCGGATTAAAAAAAGGATTCACCCAGGTAGAAAGCGCACCATTGGTCCGTTCGTCCTACCATGCAGAAAAATCAACCCAATATCTACAAAAAAAATGAAATAAAGAACATTTTATACCGGCTGTTTGTTGAATAGGAAACGGCAAAATAGCGTAGTAATGGGCAAGCAACGAATTCTATCATCTAAGTTTAATATATCGCTCGGATATATTCCCGTTATTATATCCATTATATTATGTGAATTCATAATACAAGACATTGCTATCTACATCGGTGCAGGCGTAGGTGTGTTGTCCAGTATCTATATGTGGCAGCGCAAGGGGCCGCATATCCCCCAATTCATATTATACAGCACAACAGGAATGTTACTGTTATTGACAATAACTTCCTTTTTTTCCGCTGATTATTGTCCGGAAGCAATGTTTCCGTTTACGCTGGAAATCAGTGCGATTATACCTCCGCTCATCATCTTTCTGAATAGAAGACGCTTTTTGAGCTATCACACAGCCCAGACCCATAAATGCTGCAAGCAGTTTTTTGCACAAGGAGCCGAAGCCGCCATAGTATCGGCCCGTGTATTACTGCTCATCGGTTTCCTGCATTTTCTTATCATATCGCTTGCCATATTGTTCGGGCATCCGCTGAACGATACGCTACGCTACATTTTATTCCGTATCATGCCGCCCTGCGTATTCATACTGGGTATCTTGTTCAATCAGTTCGGCATATACTATTTCAACAAGATAATGAGTCATACCGTATTTGTACCTATCGTGACAAAAAAAGGAGATGTTATTGGAAAAGCAATGCCCTCAGAAGCCATCAACCGGAAAAACGAATATATCAATCCCGTTATCCGCATCACCGTAACTTCACACGGTATGCTGTTTTTACTGCCCCGTCCTCAATGCAGCATACTCGAAAAAGGCAAAACGGATATATTAATGGAGAACTACTTATTGTATGGAGAAACTCTGGAACAAGGTGCTGAAAGGATCTTACAAGAAATCCTTCCCTCAGCTCCGCCCCAAAATCTCCACTTCTGTTTCATGTACCACTTTGAGAATGAAATTACCAACCGCCTGGTCTACAACTTTATCCTTGACCTGAACAATGATTCCATCCTATGCAACAAAAAGTTCAAAGGCGGAAAACTTTGGACATTCCAGCAAATAGAGCATAACCTTCACAGAAACTTTTTCAGCAGTTGTTTCGAACGTGAATACGAACACACAAAAGAAATTATTTATACAAGAGAAAAATACAAGGAATTTTAGACAAATCGGGAACCTTCCCTTTCCATTCTTTCACCGTTTTCGTTTTAATATACTCTCCCTCACATGTAATATCGGCAGCAATGCAAAGTTTGGTCTGAGGACGGCAGTTATGCAGAATATCCTCTATCATCTTATTGTTACGATAGGGAGTCTCTATAAAAAGCTGGGTCTGATGCTCATTATACACGCGTTGTTCCAACGCTTTCAGTTTTTTGGCACGCTCACCGGGTTCAATAGGCAAATATCCGTGAAAGGCAAAACTCTGTCCGTTAAAACCGGAACCCATAACCGATAATATGATTGAAGAAGGCCCGACCAAAGGAACCACCCTCAAGTTCTTACGCTGCGCTATAGCCACCACATCCGCCCCCGGATCGGCAACAGCCGGACATCCTGCCTCGGAAATCACTCCCATTGGATTTCCTGCCTCAAGCGGTTTCAAATATCCGGATATATCTTCCGGTGAAGTATGCTTATTGAGCGTATAGAACGTAAGCGAATCAATATCTATTTCCCTGTCGACTTTCTTCAGGAAACGACGTGCCGAACGCACATCCTCCACTATAAAATGACGGATACCTAAAATCACTTCTTTATTATAAGAGGGTAATACGGTTTCAACAGGAGTATCGCCTAAAGTAACAGGCAACAGATAAAGAGCAGTTTCCATGTAAATCAACTAAAGGAATAAAAATAGAGTGGTAAGATTTATAAAGGGATATAAAAAAGCGGTAAAGCGGTAAGGCGATAAGGCTATGAGCCTGAATACCCTATCACTTTACCGCTTCATCATCCTTTTTTATCCGTAGATTATATTTCCGTTTTCGTCTTTGTACTCATCCAGACCTTTTTCATAAGTAGCCATAGCGCGCAAACTCATACCTACGCTGGAGAAACCGCCATCGTGGAACAAATTCTGCATAGTAACCTTACGGGTTAAGTCGGAGAACATAACGATACAGTAATCCGCACATTCGTCAGCCGAAGCATTACCCAGCGGAGACATACGGTTGGCAAAGTCGAACAGTTTGTCCATACCCTTTACACCCGAACCGGCAGTGGTCATTGTCGGAGACTGGGAAATTGTGTTGACACGTACATTGTGCTCACGTCCGTAGATATAACCAAAGCTACGGGCAATAGACTCCAACAGTGCTTTTGCATCCGCCATATCATTGTAACCGTAGAACGTACGTTGCGCTGCCACATAACTCAAAGCTACGATAGAACCGTATTCGGCAATAGCGTTCATCTTCTTGGCAGCCTGTATCATCTTATGGAAAGATATTGCCGAAATGTCCAGCGTCTTATCCAACATATCGTAATCCAAGTCATCGTATGTACGTTTCTTGCGTACATTAGGAGACATACCGATAGAATGAAGGACAAAATCCACCTGACCGCCCAGCACTTCCATAGAGCGTTTGAATACATTCTCCAAATCTTCCACACTGGTGGCATCCGCTGCTATGACTTCGCAATTCAGTTTTTCGGCCAATGCCGAAACTTCACCCATACGTACAGCGACAGGTGTATTGGACAAGGTGATCGTTGCACCTTCTTCTACTGCTTTTTCTGCTACTTTCCAGGCAATGGACTGCTCATTCAGAGCACCAAAAATAATGCCTCTTTTTCCTTTCAACAAATTGTAACTCATACCTTTTTTACTAAGTTTTGAGTTGCAAAGATAGTGCAAAAACCCCGAATGCACACAAAGAAAAGGGTAAAACCGCAAAAAATACACCAAAACCAACAATTTGTACACATCTTTTCTACCAAAGCCCGATACATTTGCAAACGGTAATTAAGAGGTTTTTTCATAATAATTTATTTAAGGTTAGAATTAGGTTAACATGAATCATTTATTATTTCTTTCGTAAGCCACTCGTGAGAGCAGCTTACGGGGAAGTAATAAGATGGAAAGTAAAGATTAGGAAATGCCGCTTAATCCGCAAATCAAAATTCATAAATTCATTAACATAGTATCACGAATGAACACATTACTAAAAAAGCTATTTACGCTTACCACATTTTCTCTTGCATTACTGCCTGCACAGAATGCTGTTCATGCCCAATGCAAAAATTCTATAGATGAGAACATCTATAAAGAATTGCCTTTCAACATGCCAAAGGTTGAGCAGCCGTCGTTTCCTGATTATACAGTCAGTATCCTGCAATTCGGAGCCAAAAGCGACGGAACTACCTTAAACACAAAAGCGATTAATGATGCCATTAAAGCCGTCAATGCAAAAGGCGGCGGTAAAGTAGTCATTCCAGAAGGATTGTGGCTGACAGGTCCTATTGAGTTATTGAGCAACGTCAATCTGCATACGGAGAAAAATGCCCTCGTTGTCTTTACAGATGATTTCAATGCCTATCCCATTCTTGAGACATCGTTTGAAGGGTTGAATACCCGCCGCTGCCAGTCGCCTATTTCTGCGCGCAACGCAGAAAACATAGCCATTACAGGCTATGGTGTATTCGACGGTTCGGGCGATAGCTGGCGTCCGGTGAAAAAAAGCAAACTGACTGCCGGCCAATGGGATGCACTTGTCAAGTCGGGCGGTGTAGTAGACAAATCCATATGGTATCCCACAGCCGGATCGTTAAAGGGAGCATTGGCCTGCAAGAACTTCAATAATCCCGAAGGTATCGAAACAGACGAGGAATGGAATGAAATCCGTCCGTGGTTGCGCCCCGTATTGCTCAATATCGTCAAGAGTAAAAGAGTCCTGTTAGAGGGTGTTACATTCAAGAACTCACCAAGCTGGTGTCTGCATCCGCTATCATGCGAGCACATCACCATTAACCAAGTAAAAGTATTCAATCCCTGGTATTCTCAGAACGGCGATGCCCTGGATTTGGAATCCTGCAAGAATGCATTGATAATCAATAACATCTTCGATGCCGGTGACGATGCCATCTGCATCAAATCCGGTAAAGACGAGGACGGACGCAAACGCGGCGAACCTTGCCAGAACGTTATCGTAAAGAATAACACTGTGTTACATGGTCATGGCGGTTTCGTTGTGGGCAGTGAAATGTCCGGCGGCGTGAAAAATATTTATGTAACAGATTGCACTTTCCTCGGCACAGACGTAGGTTTGCGCTTTAAAAGCACCAGAGGACGCGGCGGTGTTGTAGAGGGAATCTATATTCACAACATCCACATGATTGATATACCCCACGAAGCACTGCTCTTCGACCTATTCTATGGCGGCAAGGCTGCCGGTGAAGAAACGGAAGAAGACCTGAAAGGCCGCATGAAGACAGCAGTTCCCCAAGTGACTGTTGAAACGCCTTCTTTCCGGGATATTCACATCTCCAATATCATCTGCAAGGGTTCCGGACGCGCCATGTTCTTCAACGGACTGCCCGAAATGCCCATCAGGAATGTAACCGTAAAGGATGTAATCATCAACGATGCCAAAGAAGGCGTTGTCATCAGCCAGGCGGAAGGTGTCACATTGGAAAACATACGTATAGAGACTAAGGGACACACATTGGATGTGAAAAACGCCAAAAATCTGAAAGTGGACGGAAAAGTATATTCCGCTATTGGCGCAGAAGGAAAAATGCTGGATTTTTAAGTAAAGTTCAATAAGCAATAAGCGCAAAGCAGACAGTCTTTTTGCCAAAAGGGAAAGAGCTGTCTGCTCTATTTAGTTTAATTTTGCCGCAGTTTATTAAACACATTCCTTATGAAAACGACCTTTTTAACCGGTTTCCTGTTAATGTGCGCATGCACTCTTGCCGCACAATCACAACCAAATACCAAAACCATTTCGGTAAAAGTAACCAACTCATGGAGCAAGGACAAAAGCAATGCTCCGGTAGTACTGAAAATCAAAGACCTGCAACCCGGCTTCCTCGTACGTTCGGCTGTTGTAATGAACGGCAGTGAGGAAATCCCCTCGCAACTGGACGACTTGAACGGCGATTTAAAAGCCGATGAACTGGCATTTGTCATGGACATTCCTGCCCAAAGCAAGAAAACGCTGGCAATTACCTTGTCTTCCGCCCAAGCAGATAAGACCTATCCGGCACGTGTATTTGCCGAAATGCTGATACGCGATACAAAAAAGCAGAAGCACGCCCCCACACAGTCGGTTACAGTACCGGGCACTACCAATTTTTATAATATGCTACACGGGCACGGGCCGATGTTCGAATCGGAATTAGTGGCTTACCGCGTTTATTTCAATCAAAAGCAAACCGTTGACCCATACGGCAAGTTCAAAAAAGGACTGGAAATCAAGGAAAGCGGTTTTTATCCCAATGACGAACAGCTTGCACGCGGTTTCGGAGACGATGTACTGATGGTTGGCAACAGTTGCGGTGTCGGCGCCCTGAAAGGTTGGGACGGAACGAAGGCCACCCACATAGAACCGATAGCTTTCCGCACCGAAAGCATTCTTGCTTATGGCCCTGTACGCACCATAGTCGATGTAGTCGTAAAAGGCTGGAACTATCAGGGAAAAGAATTGAACATGACCAACCGCTATATCCTTTATGCCGGACACCGTGACCTGCTGGTAGAGACTTTCTTTGACGAACCGCTGGAGAACGAAGTGTTCTGTACCGGTGTGCAGAATATCATGGGCAACGAAACATGCTCGGAATCAGATCACAAAGGATTGATAGGCAGTTGGGGAAGGCACTGGCCGGTCAACGACACCGTAAAATACGCCAAAGAGACAGTGGGCATTGCCACCTATATTCCTCAGAAATATATCCGTCAGGAAGTAAAAGATAAAGATAATTTCCTTTATACCCTTTCTGCACCGGGCAGCGACCGTTTCCACCATTACACCATGTTTACTTCATGCAAGGAAACTTTCGGATATCCTACTCCCGAAGCATGGTTTGCCTATATGCGCGAGTGGAAAGAAGAGTTGCAACACCCGGTTCAGATTAAAATCAAGAATTAAACACTCAAAGAATCAAATCGTAACATGAAAAGCAGAAACGCACTTTTAGGACTCAGCCTGCTGCTGGCAATGCCGCTGGCGGCACAAGAAAAGAATTATGTTTCCGAGGTATGGGTAGCCGACCAAGGCAACGGTAAATATAAGAACCCGATACTCTACGCAGACTATTCCGATCCGGATGCCTGCCGCGTAGGAGATGATTTCTATATGACCTCTTCCAGTTTCAACTGCCTGCCGGGTCTGCAGATTTTACACTCCAAAGACCTCGTTAACTGGAGTATCATCGGCGCTGCCGTTCCCTACGCCCTCCCCCCTATCGAAACACCGGAACGTCCGGAGCATGGCAACCGTGTATGGGCGCCTGCCATCCGCCATCATAACGGTGAATTCTACATTTTCTGGGGCGACCCCGACCAAGGCGCGTTCATGGTAAAAGCCAAAGACCCCAAAGGCCCGTGGACAGAACCCGTGCTCGTAAAACCGGGCAAGGGCATCATAGACACCTGCCCTTTCTGGGATGAAGACGGAAAGGTCTACATGGTACACGCCTATGCAGGAAGCCGTGCCGGATTGAAAAGCATCATATCCATCTGCGAGTTGAATGCGGATGCCACCCAAGCCATAACACAATCGCGCATCATCTTCGACGGTCATGAAGCGCATCAGACCTGCGAAGGTCCCAAACTCTATAAAAGAGGAGAATATTACTACATCTTCCATCCAGCAGGCGGCGTGCCCACCGGCTGGCAGGTTGTCCTCCGCTCCAAGAACATATACGGCCCTTACGAATGGAAGAAGGTACTGGCACAGGGTAACAGCCCTATCAACGGCCCTCATCAGGGAGCATGGGTAGACACTCCTACCGGTGAAGACTGGTTCCTGCATTTTCAGGATGTCGGCGCATACGGCCGTCTGGTGCACCTGCAACCTATGAAATGGGTAAACGACTGGCCGGTTATCGGCATCGACAAAGACGGCGACGGCTGCGGCGACCCGGTTCTGGTTCATACGAAGCCGAACGTAGGCAAGACATATCCTATCCGCACTCCGCAAGAAAGCGATGAGTTTGACGGTTATACCCTCTCTCCGCAGTGGCAATGGCATGCCAACATCAATGAAAAATGGGCCTATTATGCAGGCGACCGGGGCATTGTACGTCTTTACTCCTACCCGGTTGTCAAAGAATATAAGAACCTTTGGGATGCAGCCAACCTATTGTTGCAAAAAACTCCCTCCGACAACTTTACCGCCACAATGAAGCTTACCTTCAAACCGACGGAGAAATACAAAGGAGAACGTACCGGACTGGTAGTTATGGGACTTGACTACGCCGGACTTATCCTGGAAAATACGGACAAAGGCCTGGTATTGTCTCAAGTGTCTTGCCCCAAAGCAGACAAAGGTACTTCCGAAACCGTAAACGGTACAGTCGATTTAAAGGATAATACGATTTACCTGCGTGCCAAGTTCACCTCTGACGGGAAAAAGATTTCCAAGAGCGAAGGCGGACACGACCTGTTGGTAATGTGCCACTTCAGTTACAGCCTCAACGGAAAGAAATTCCAGCCATTGGGCAAACCGTTCCAAGTAAAAGAAGGCAAGTGGATCGGTGCCAAAGTTGGCATGTTCTGTACCCGCCCGGCTATCGTTACCAACGACGGCGGCTGGACAGATGTAGACTGGTTCAGAATTACCAGATAACAGGCTTCATGGAAATACTGCCTCACCATAGATAACATTGATTTCCGGTTTATCAGGTATCTATCTTAAAATCGGTATTAATCCGCGTTATCTATGGTGAGTTTTTATATAACCCCTGCAAATTGTTATATCTTTGTTCCCAAAATAAAAAGAGAAAACAATGAAGAAACTTGTTATATTCGACTTAGACGGTACATTATTAAATACCATTGCCGATTTGGCGCAAAGCACCAACCATGCATTGAGCGTACTTGGTTACCCCACCCACGAGGAATCAGCCTATAACTTCATGGTGGGCAACGGAATCAACAAACTATTTGAGCGAGCCCTTCCCGAAGGAGAAAAGAGCGAGGAAAATGTGCTCCGTGTCCGTAAGGAATTCATTCCTTACTACGATGCACACAATGCCGACAAGAGCCGTCCCTATCCCGGCATACCCGAACTGCTGGAACAATTACAGTCGCAGGGACTGCAAATAGCGGTTGCATCCAATAAATACCAATCAGCAACTCAAAAACTGATAGCTCACTATTTCCCGAAAATAAACTTTGTCGCCGTATTCGGCCAACGGGAAGGAGTAAACGTGAAACCCGACCCGACCATTGTAGACGATATTCTATCCATTGCCAAAACAGATAGGAAAGATGTGCTTTATGTAGGAGATTCCGGCGTGGATATGCAG
>NZ_JBCODG010000060.1:24114-28825 GCF_040928965.1 Bacteroides sp. 2201st1_D9_2201SCRN_220225
GCTAATCCTTACCTTTTGCTGTATCGGCGGTAAGGTCACGGCACAAAATGATACCGTCCTGAAACTATGGTACGACAGCCCTGCCAGACAATGGGTAGAAGCTCTGCCATTGGGCAACGGAAGCTTGGGAGCAATGGTCTTCGGCGACCCCATACACGAACGGTTCCAGCTCAATGAAGAGACTGTTTGGGGCGGTTCACCTCACAACAACACCAATCCCAAGGCAAAAGAAGCGTTGCCCCGCATACGCCAACTGATATTCGAAGGGAAAAATAAAGAAGCGCAAGAGTTATGCGGCCCTGCCATCTGTTCACAATCCGCCAATGGAATGCCGTATCAAACGGTCGGCACACTGCATCTCGATTTTGAAGGAATCAGTAAATACGATGACTATTACCGGGATCTGGATATTGAAAAGGCAATAGCCACCACCCGTTTCACAGCCAATGGCGTTACCTACGTACGGGAAACATTCACCTCATTTCCCGACCGGTTATTAGTTATCAGACTAACAGCCTCGAAAAAAGGAAGCATTTCTTTCACTGCGCATTACACCACTCCTTATACCGAAAACACAGAGCACCGCATCTCTTCCCGCAACGAATTGCAACTCAACGGAAAGGCCAACGACCACGAAGGCATTGAGGGGAAGGTTCGATTCACCGCACTTACCCGGATTGAGAATAACGGCGGTACGCTAAAAGCAACCTCCGACAGTACTTTGCAAGTCAAGAATGCCAATAGCGTTGTTCTGTACGTATCCATCGGCACAAACTTCATAAACTACAAAGACGTATCGGGAGATGCACTTAAAACCGCACGGCAATACATGAAGCAGGCCGGCAAGAACTACGCAAAAAGAAAAGAATCCCACATTGCCGCCTATCAAAAATACTTTAACCGCGTTTCCCTCGACTTGGGCAGCAATTCCCAAATCAAGAAACCGACAGACCGGCGTGTAAAAGAATTCAGTTCTACTGCCGATCCGCAAATGGCTGCCCTATACTTCCAATTCGGACGTTATCTCTTAATATGTTCTTCACAGCCGGGTGGACAAGCCGCCAACCTGCAAGGCATCTGGAACTATCAGTTACGCGCTCCCTGGGACGGGAAGTACACCACCGACATTAACGTAGAAATGAATTATTGGCCGGCAGAAACCACTGCCTTGCCCGAAATGCACGAGCCGTTTCTGCAATTGGTAAAAGAAGTAGCCATACAAGGTCGCGAGAGTGCCGCCATGTACGGCTGCCGTGGCTGGACGTTGCATCACAACACCGATATATGGCGCAGTACAGGCGCCGTAGACGGTCCTAAATATGGCGTTTGGCCCACTTGTAACGCCTGGTTCTGCCAGCACTTATGGGATCGGTATCTGTTCTCCGGCGATAAGAACTATTTGGCAGAGGTTTATCCGATTATGCGCGGAGCCTGCGAATTTTACCTGGACTTCTTAGTACGCGAGCCCCAAAACAACTGGCTGGTAGTAGCTCCTTCCTATTCACCGGAAAACAGTCCGTCTGTTAACGGTAAACGCGATTTTGTAATTGTTGCCGGTGCTACGATGGATAATCAAATGGTTTACGACCTCTTCCACAATACCATTCAAGCCGCCACCTTAATGAATGAGCATAAATCCTTCACAGACAGCCTGCAAACCGTAGCCAAGCATTTGGCACCCATGCAGGTAGGACGCTGGGGACAGTTGCAAGAATGGATGGAAGACTGGGACAATCCTCAGGATCACCACCGTCATGTTTCCCACCTATGGGGACTATATCCCGGCCGTCAAATCAGCGCCTATAATTCTCCCGTTCTTTTTGAAGCGGCCAAGAAATCGCTGATTGCCCGTGGAGACCACTCCACCGGTTGGTCTATGGGATGGAAAGTCTGCCTATGGGCACGGCTGCTCGACGGTAATCACGCCTATAAACTGATTACCGAACAACTCCACCCCACCACCGATGAACGCGGACAAAACGGGGGAACCTATCCTAATCTGTTCGATGCCCATCCGCCTTTTCAGATAGACGGCAATTTCGGCTGCACGGCCGGCATAGCCGAAATGCTTGTACAAAGCCATGACGGTGCCATTCATCTCCTGCCTGCATTGCCCGATGTGTGGGAACATGGCACTATAAAAGGAATTCGCTGTCGCGGCGGTTTTCTGCTGGAAGAGATGAAATGGGAAAAAGGGAAAGTGCAAACGGTTACCATAACTTCCACCATCGGCGGAACCTTACGCATACGTACCACCTCCCCTTTATATCTGAATGGAGAAAAGCTGACACCGGCGGCAGAAGAGTCATGCAATAATCCGCTGCTGCTATCCCAACCGATACGGAAGCCGTTGGTTGCAGCCAGTGCACCGCTATCAGTACCTCAAAAGCAGCAATCGTATATTTATGACATCAAGACCAAAGCCGGAGAAAGATATACGTTTCTCCCTACCGATTAGTTTACCATAGTGTAAGGTTACATATACATTTAAAATTCCAAGTCTTTATTGATGCTATCTCATAAATAGGCTCAGATTCTTTTCAAAATAGTATGTCTGAATAGATAAGAATTAGTAGACAATACAGAATATTAAATATAAAGATGGTATATGGAGTAATTATAATCAATCATTTCCATATACCATCTTATTCTTTAGGATAGTTACCAAATGCTCCTATTTAAGAAAGAAGAGATTCATTAGGGAAAGAGATGTTCCACTAAACTATTCAGATAAATCTCCAAATTCGTATAATTTGCATTTAAGTTATAATTTTTACTATCCGAGGCATCATTCGGATTCAACCCGTTAGCTATCTCCCATTCATCGGGCATACCATCCAAATCGGCATCAGCCAAAGCTGTTTTAGAATTATATTCAGGCCACCCACCAACATCCTCCGGTCTGTCTATCATGCCATTTGTACTCCCATGACTACCCTCATTGGTATATATCCCTTTACGGGTTTCCTCTACAATACGCTTATCATTTATGTCACGGCTGTATGATGCGCCGGCAAATTGAAGGACAGCTTCAAAAGCATCCCATGTAGACTGCAAAGAAGTACGTTCTGCAAAATCGAACGGCTGCTTTGCCAGCAAATCGCTTTTCGGAGCAAAATTATTCTTCACTATCAATCCAACTGTATTATCCTTATTAACCAACATCATCTCCTGACGTTGTTTCTCGTTCAGTTTTTCACAAGTAGGATCCATATAATTTCCGGAAAAGAAGAATACACCATGCGTTCCTTTTACATTTTGATGTTTCCCATCATCGGAATAAGCAGTAAACAAACGTTTGTAAGATGATTTAGTAGCCGTATGAGGTCCCGGTTTATAATAATTATTTATAAAGTTATAGCTTCCTCCTTCACCGGCATACGCTCCATCACTACCAAAATTATAGATTACATTATTGAACAAATCCACTTTTTCATCTTCAGGCTTGCCAGTATAACGACTTCCGCATAAACGCGGAGTACGGTTCATATGATGCGCCAGCAGGTTATGATGAAAAGACGCCGTTTGACCGCCCCATATACCACCATACCCATGAGCACCTTTTTCGTGAATGGAATTTGCAAGGCTTTCGCTGATAATACACCATTGCAACGTAAAATTACTGTTATCATAAAAAGTAGCACATTCATCGGTACTCCAACTCATGGAGCAATGGTCAATAATGATATTACGATGATGTTTAAAACCATTCATCGCATCATCGCCTTTTTGTTTTATCTCTGCCCCCATACGCGAACGGATAAAACGGATTATTACATTATCTGCCTGTACGCTCAACGTATAATTTTTCAAACAGATACCATCTCCCGGCGCTGTTTGTCCAGCAATGGTAACATCACCGTTATTAATTTTCAGAGGTGACTGCAATTCAATCAAGCCACTAACAGCAAAAACTATAGTACGAGGTCCCTTCTTTCTCAAGGCCCAACGTAAAGTACCCTCTGTTCCGTCATCTTTCAAAGAGTTTACGACCAATACCTCACCACCGGCTCCTCCGGTTGTGTATTTTCCTGCTCCGTCTGCACCCGGAAAAGCCGGAATCTTAGAACGGTCGGGAGTATCATATACCGGCAAACTCTGTCCAAATGCCTCAGAAACAAAAGATACCATAACCCCTGCCATGCAGACAGCCAATAACAAGTTCTTTTTCATAACAAATTCTTTTTAAACAAAACACATCTCAATCAGCCACAGCACCGCCTTTACTACCAGCCTCCATAATACCGTGTACAAGACTGTTCATATACATCTCGATATTAGTATATTTACCATTAACATCAACAGTCCGTTCATTCGCATCATTTTTCTTAAAATCAAGCCCATATTCCTTTTCCCAATAATCCGGAATTCCGTCACTGTCAGTATCTTCAGTGCATATTTCAGTATCTGTTGCCAGAACCGGGAATCCCTTTTCATCCAACTGTCCGGCATTAGTACCAATGTCAGACGGCTTATTGATATATCCCGGCTTATTATCCGACCATCCCTTCAATGATTCCCATTCTTTGGCACTGCCTGTACAAGTTGCCACACCTTTTCTGACATCACTTATAATAAGTTCATCAAGCTTATCTCTATAATTGCAAGCACCGGCATATTGTAAAACCATATCATAAGCATCAACGGCAGAATGGGTCGTCACATGTCCGGCTCCGGAAACAGGAGAATCTACCTTTATGCTTGTATGTTC
>NZ_JBCODG010000061.1:0-28835 GCF_040928965.1 Bacteroides sp. 2201st1_D9_2201SCRN_220225
GATATGTTTTCTTTGTTTTTATTTTGTGGTTTATTTTCGCGAAGTATTTCAGCTTTTTCGCGAAGAACCTCATGTGATACTCCTGAAGCCGGTAACGGATGGGTATAGGGAGATTCCGGTCGGGAAGCCTTCTTTTTTTCGGATAAGACTGAAACGTTGGCTTCCATAGTGGATGCCCGCTCTTCCGGGACAGGATATGATGCGGGCACTGTTTCCTGCAAATTTTCCGGTGAATAAAGAAGAAGTTCTCCGGGAATGGCAGGCCTGCGGTGAATGGCTTTACAGATACCGGTATACAGTTCCTGTATGTATTTGCTGGTAAGGATTTGTTTCTCTTGCCAGAGCCTTTTGTCGAACAGTCCCAGGTCTGTACAATAATCGATGATGGCGGCAATACGGCACTCATCCATGCGGGAATAGTCCGCTATGTCGAACAGGCCGTCGGCATCCATCACCATGTAGCATCCTTCCACACGAAAGATCTCATTCACGATGAAATGAAAAACGCCCCAGCCTTCCATTCCGAATTTGTTCTTTAGCCGCTTGACTTTCGGATCATAAAAATGGTCGGTTTCAAATCTGAAATAGGTGAAACCTTTTTTTGCTGTTTTTGGCATAAGCTTATTTATTTAAAGTGGATAATAGTCTTATGAATCAACTGACCGCAAGCTCCAGCTCTTCGGATATGTTGGGAAGCTGGGAAAGCATGCAGCAGGTCTTTAGATAGTTCTGCTGTATGTCCTCCGAAGTAAGTACCCGGTACTTCCTGTACAGTCCGCCATTGAACAGGCCGACTTGTATGCAACCCTTCACAATCCGGGTAACATCTTCCAAAGAAGTATTCCAGTAGGAAGCGGTTTTCCGGGCTGTCTCCTCACACCAGGGAAGGAAATAGTCCCCTTGATGGAGAGCCTCGTTTACAAGATACCGGTAGATGCTGTATCCTCCGAAACCGTACTTACGCATGAGCCGTCTGATTTTCATGTCTGAAAATTGCGAAGTGCTTATCTCATAACAGGGACGTGTAGTGCACTTTCCTTGCAGCGTCTTGGAAAGGGAATGGTTTGTTCCGTCTGTAAAGCTTTGGGTATTCATATATGATAATGTATAATATTGTTGTGTTAAAGGATAGGTACATGAAAATCCGGATTCCGCCATAAACGGCGGAACCTGCTTATCGTGTCGAAAGAATATGGTATTTCTTCCGAATGAATTGCACGTAATTATGCACAGTCTTTTCGCAGACTTTTGGAAAGGCCGGATGATGTTCCTTCAAATAGTCATGGACACGACTGCTGGAAATGGAAGGAAAACAGTTGAGAAGGGATAAGACTTCCTGCTCATAGGCATGAAGTTTGCATGGACGTATGCTCCGGCATTTCTGGAAAAGTTCTTCTGAACTCAAATGCTGAAGATGTCTGACAGTATCACGAGAGATGCCAAGACGTTGCGCCGTCCTTGTTATGTTAAGACCTCGCGAACGGAGATCATGAACATTATTCCATAATGTGTACTTTTTTGTTAAATTTGCCGCATCCATAATCTATTAGATAGACTTCGTAACTGGGACATTCCAGATTACGAATGTTTGATGCAGCTAAGTTACCGCCCGCATGCTTTAGATAGCATAACATTTTTATAGAAAAGAGAACTAAATCAACCCACATTTCAAAAGAATCTGTATAAATTCAAAATCTTATCAGCTAAATCTCAATAAAACTTTGCTTTTACAAAAATTCTCCTCGGCTGATATTACTTATAATATATTATAATTGGTAATAAGTATCGTTAGCCATAATGATTGCATCTTCTAAAGTACCGCCATTTTGTTCTACAAATACGATAATGGCATCTATAAACTCGGTGAAAGAAGCAACATCTTCACCTGCTATTTTTTCATTATAATCTTCCTCGGTGAAGTCTAAACTTTCTATTAACTCAGTTTTCATATCTACTCAATGATTATTATAGTATCATTATTAATGCCTTTTTTTGCAAAAATAATATATTGCCATGACTTCTTAGCTATTATTTGCAAATAATATTTACCATTACAATATATTATAACAGGCGTATTTGTTATCGAGATTTTACCTCTGATAGCTGCAATATGAATATGATTCAACTCGTTACAGCTTATTCAATTCACTATTAATAATTGTCTATGTTTTTCTAAATCTTTTTTTTATCAAACCGATACCAACGATTAGATAAGTTTTTTTTATTTTGGTATTTCTTCTCTCTTCATAAAAGACAATTCTAATAATATTTTCAACCAAATTAATAATTAACTTCTATTTTCAAACAGGATATACACATTACTAAACGACACTCAGTGATAAGCTTATTATATTTGTAGCACTAAACCAAATACTTAATATGATGATATTCAAAAGTCATTTTTACATTTATGCTTTCCTATCCTCTATCATTATGTTGATTGGATGTACAGATAATGATATGCCCATAAAAGATAAAGAAGAAGAAAAACCACCTATCACAGATGAAGAAAACCCGTCCTTGCCGCCAAATGAAAATACAGAAGTAGCCCTATTCAATATTCTTAATCTAAACTATCCCGGATTGGGTACTGTTAAATCGCTGCATGAAGCTGGTGATGATACTACTGCTTTAAAAGAACTGTTAGCTTACTACAGAAACAGAAAAAACATAAAGAATCCCAATGTCACATCAGACCCTCCCAGTGATGTAGAGCGTGGTTATGCAGACTATGCCATAGATGAATATCGTTTCTATGTAAACGAAAATTATTTGGAAGATAAGATTTTGAAGAAGCCTTATTCACTACAAAACAGCGATAAAACAATAAATTGGAAATTTACACCTAAAGGTGCAGATAATGAATATCAAAAGCAATTACATCGCCACAATTGGATGCCGCTTCAAGGAAAATCCTATCAAGAGTCTCATGATGAGAAATATATGCTTTCATGGAAAGAAGTGTATACCGATTGGATTGCCAAGCACCCTCTACCCGAAGGTAGCCCTGACAAGTTCAAATGGTATCAACTTCAAGTATCCACACGTATTATGGGACAAACGGAGTTATTCGAATATTTTAAAAGTTCTCCTAACTTTACATCGGAATGGCTTTCTTTTTTCTTGATACATTTTGCGGAGCATGCCGATTATTTATCTCAATACAAATATGCCGGTGGAAATAATATCTTGTTAAGCCAAGCTGTAGCATTAGTGTTTGCAGGAACTTTATTTCCAGAGCTGAAGAATGCCTCGCAATGGCAAAAAACAGGTTGTGATATCATTAATGACCAAACTTCAAAGTTATTTTTGGATGATGGTATGACAAATGATTTGTCTTTGCATTATCATATAGGTATATTAGATGGACTATACGATCTCAAACGGCTGCTCCTTCAGAATGAAGTTCCGGAGAATTTGCTGTCGCCAAATCTAAATGAGGTACTTTTAAAAGCCGCCAAAGTAGTGATGCATTTCACCTACCCCAGTTATTTTACAAAAAACAGCAAAGATTGTACTCCTGCTTTCAATGATTCATGGGTTAAAACCCGAAGCGTGCTAAATAAAAACTTTAAGAAATATATGGAAATGTTTCCTGAAGATTCCGAGTTTGAATATATGTCCACGTATGGTAAAAGTGGCACTTGTCCGAGTACACAAATAAAAACATTCCCTTCTTCTGGTTTTTATGTACTACGTAGTGGTTGGGACCCGCAATCTACAGTGCTGATTCACAGTAATAATGTTTCTTTAAAATTGGGAGACTCAAGCCATAACCAACTTGATAACGGTACATTTGAGTTATATCGTAACGGACGTAACTTCTTTCCCGATTCCGGTGTTTGTGCATATATGGCAGAGGATAATGAGAAGGTTATGGAACTACGCAGATGGTTTCGTCAGACCAAAGCACATAACACAATGGTTTTAGGCAAAACCGCAGACCATGAAGAAACCGGAACGGAAAATATCAATAAAGCCGCCGGTACTTTATTATTATTTGAGGAAAAAGATGAATATCAACTTATTGTGATAGAAAATCAAGGATATAGCAACTTCAAGCATCGTCGATCCATCTTCTACGTCAAACAGCCACAGGATTTTTTTGTGCTGGTAGATGAAGGATTCGGGACTGCTACCGGATATGCAAAATTATATTTCCATCTTTGTGATGGAAAGTCTGTTGATAATGTTCTTCTGGATAAGGAAGAATTTGGTGCGCATACCACCTTTGATGATAGCAATAACCTGTTAATTCGTACATTCGGAGAGGCGAGCAGGAATCTTATCTTTAAAGAGTTTGATGGTCGGATATCCTACCAAACAGACAGGAAATATGAACACAGAAAGTCCTATGCAGTTGTCATGCGGAAACCGGACAATAATCCTGTACGATATATTACGGTACTATATCCTGTAGACTCAGTCACAGGTCCTGTAATCAAGGGACAGTTTGTCAATACAGGTAATGAAGATAAGGTATCTGTCAATGTTACAATTAACAAGAAACTATACAATTTAAGCTATAGCCTTAATAAAAGAAAGTAATCTTGTTTAAATCTTATAACAGAGATAATTATAGCCTCTCTACTTATAATCCCAGCGGTAGTTTACAGAGATACCAAAGCACAAACAAAGCAGTCCAGGCAATAAGAATAACCAATGAATACCTCCACGTATATTTAAGCAACGAACCATAGGTAGACTGCTTATCATATTGCTGCATATACGTCAGAACAAGCGGCATATAAAACATAAAAGGAGTAATCGCATTCGTTGCACTGTCACCGATACGATATGCACACAGTGCCATATCCGGAGAAATCCCCATACCCGCCAATACCGGAACGAAAATGAACGACATAAACGCCCACTTCGATGTGGAAGAAACCATAATGAGGTTAATAAGAGCAGTAAACAAGATAAATAATATCAATATCCACAAACTATCCGAACGAACGGGGGAAAGCACATTCGCTCCCATTATTGCGATACATTTATCCAAATGGGAATACTCAAAACAAGCAAACATCTGGGAAGCAAAAAAAGCGATTACGAAATAAACACCCAATAACCTCATCGGTTGGGTCAGCCCCTCTATCACATCACTGTCCGTACGATAACGTCCGGAAACGAATCCATACACCATTCCCATTAAACCTATCCCCAAAGATAACAAGAACAGAATACCAATAATAAACGGCGAACGGATCAATCCGCCATTAACACCTCTCAATATACCCCATGAAGAGAATGTAGCCCATAGAACAAACGCCGCATAGAGCAAGCCGACAATGACAGCTCCCCACAAAGCTCTCTGCTCCTTTCGAGACAGTTGCTTATAACCGCAGAAGGTATTACTCCCATTGTATTCTCCTAATCCCGGCAATAGTTTTCTACAAGTTATATGGTAAATAATGAATACCAACAAGAAAGTGGATACACAAAAGAAATAATAATTGCACAGAGGTCCGATCCGTCCACCCAACACATCCGTCATATCGGCAGCCTCCTGTGTTGTGGCAGCAAGCATAGGATCGAGTGTGCTTAAAAGGATATTGGCACTATAACCGCACGACACCGATACATAAGCAGCTATGATTCCGCCTATGGGATGTAATCCTACCGAATGGAATAACGTTGCAGCGATAGGCAGCAATATGATGTATCCGGCATCACCCACTACATTGGACAGTAGTCCCAGAACAATAACACTGAGTATGATACGCCACGGATTACGTACCCGTCTGCGTATGCCCTTGCGTATACACGCATCTATAAACCCGGAATGTTGTGCAACCCCTATCCCGAACATCGCCACGATAACCAGCCCCAACGGGGCAAAACCCGTAAAATTTGTTACTACATGACGCAGCAGCCATCGAATGCCTTCCGGGCTCAATAAACTCTGTACACGTATCTCTTCGCCTGTATGAGGCAGACGCACACTCAAACCGTAGACATCAAATATCCACGACAGAAAGATAACTCCCAGTGTCAGCAGGAAGAACATCGTTGCGGGATGGGGCATTCGCCATTTATTCCTCATAATTACTCGGTATTCGGAATTATTCCTCGTCCGCTTCCAGATTGTCAATATCAAGAATACGCAGTTCCAGTGCACGCACCACAAGGCGCGTAGCATTTACTCCCACTCGTTCGCACTCTCCAAAAAGGCGCCCTATCAAATCATTCTGCCGTTTCTCCAAAGATTTCACGCCAAACGGCATTCCTTTCAGGTTGGCAATCATTTCCTTTGTGTACCCCAAAGCAAGATGACGGAGAAAACGTTCGTCATATTCGTCTATGTCATAACTGATAACAGCTTCCTGCCGTTTCGTATCATTTCGGACGGAAGTTTTAAAACGTTCTACAATCTTTTCCAATATTGGATAATTGAAAACAAGTTTTTTCCCATCCATAACAGCTTGTACGTCTGTCTTGGTCAACAATTCTCCAGTCTTCAGAATAATACCATCAGCTCCCGCTTCAAGGACATCCACCCATAATTTTTCGTTTAAAATCTCTCCGGTGAATATCAACACATGTACATCCGGATAGCGCTTAAATATATTGCGGCAAATATCCACACCGATAGTAGTGGAGCCACCCAAACCCAAATCCAGTAAAACAAGGTCCGGCACACCGACTTCCATCAAACTCCAGAATTCTTGTTCCGTCATGGCGGTACCGATAACTTCCGCATCCGGTATTTCGTGACGGAATATCTCTTCCGTTCCTTTTAATTCCAGCTTTACGTCCTCTACAATAATGACTTTAAACTTCTTAGCTTCCATATTTCATATCTTTTCATCCTTACTTATTTTAATTTGCTCCGAGAAAAGCCTTTATCTTCCCAGCTGAATTCTCTTTAGATAACGAGGCAGCGTAAAGTATACGGCAAATCCCCCTTTCTCTGCAGGTTCTGCATTAATGCGGCATCCTCTTCTTCCGGCAAATTCGTCATGGTCGCGAATAATCTGTTTGCATAACAAGTACTCCGTACCACACAACTTTCCCTTTTCACCGGCCGTCATACGTGCCAGATTCGGGTAAAACAGTTGATTCAACTCTTCCCTTGTTTTCTCCCGCCGCATATCTGTAAAAAGAAAACGCACAAAATCATCTTCTACTGCACAAGTCAGGCGAATTTTTCCCGCAACCGGCACAGACAAAGCTTCATCAATCAAATTCTCCAACAAAAAATGCAATTGATTTACATCTCCGATAACCGATTCACTTACTGTTTCTATACTGAAAACAACAGAAGCTGCAACTCCCCTGCTCACCTTACGGAAATACTTCTCCGCAGCTTCCAACAGCTCGGGCACAGGAATCACCGTACGCCTGAAAGTAACCTCTTCCAACTGACGGGATGCACATTGGCTCAAAATGTAGAATACCCCTTTATAATACTCTATCAATTCGCTGATAGCCGCTACCGTTTCCCGCTCCTCTGTTTCCAACAGTTTACCGGAGCGAAGTTTGCCTATCAATTGCTTTATTCTATTTGGATAATAAATCGTTTCATGTTTGATGGTAGACAAACAGTTATCAAGCACCATATTCTGCACATGTAGCAAACTGTCCTCCCACGACGCACGACGTGCTTCATCCTGAGCAGTCTCAATATCCCGGTATTTCATTGCCAGCTTCACTACCGCATTGAATATCACAATAGCAATGTAACGGGCTATCAACTCCAGCAATAAACGGTCGGATTCCTGCTGCATCCTGCTTCTCACCAAACACAACACTCCTATACACTGAGTGGAGTTTCCGGCTTTCACAATGAGAGGCAATGCCTGCATTCCATTTTCCGACAGATACCTCTGTTCTTCAAAACAGCGTTGCATCAACTCTTCCCACACAAGTTTGTTCTCTGCTACTCCTTCCAGAGGATTCGACGCGTACTCCAACCTATGGGCAGCCTCGTTATAAACCGCAATGCTCAACCGCTCTATACTCAACAACTCATTAACCGCATCGAATGCATTATCTGCGATTTGTTGCGGAATATCTTTCAACATATCTTCTTCATGTTTTAGCATCTCCTCGTCTTCGGATGCAGATATTACAGATGCGGTAAACACCTGCTTGTTGATTTCCAATACTTGCTCCAAGTTCCAACGGTTTACCAATCTCCTGCGGAAATACAGAACATAATACCCCAAGCATAGCGTAACCAATAAAATAATCACCAACAAGATACTCACCGTCTTATTATTCGTAGAACGCTCCAGTTCGCGGCAGAAATCTTCCAAAGACTGGTCCTCACCCAGCAACTTGTACAAAGTAGTATAAGCAGCATTATTATAGCCATACTCATCCCACTGTTTCAAAGCAAGAAATGCAACCGCCGCCTCATTCCTAATGTCCAGAATCACATGAAAATCGGAATTAAACATCTCATTCCACCAGTCCAGCTCAGCAGGTATGTCATCCCCGACCAAAGTCATATAACGATGCGGTTCTTCGGCATACTTCCCGTAATGTTCATTCAGGCAAACCATTGCGGAGTCTATATATTGCAAAGCCAGCGCATATTCACCGTCTACATTACAGTAATAGGCTTCATTGGCATAATCGGAAGCCTTATTCAGTAAAAGTTCATATTCTGCCTGCAAGGCCAATGTCAGAGAGTCAGTAAGTGTTTCTTTCAGCACATCGTTATCAGCTGCCTTGCTGCAAGAAACCATACCTAAAGAAAACACAAGTAGTATCACGGTCAAAACCTTACGTACTCCTGCCGGCAGTCTGAAGTAGAAACGGCTCCCCTGCCCTAACGTACTCTTCACATTGAACAGGCACACATTAAAAACAGGATTCGTTTTCTTATATTTCTCAATAATGCCCTTACAATTCATTAAGCCGAAGCCGTTGCCCTTATTTTTCCGCAATGCCTCCCGGTCGGGTGCATCATTCATGCCGATAATTTTGGAATCATACACCTTCTCGCCTATGATATGGTTAACATCTTCCGGAGACAGACCGCATCCGTTATCCTCAACGGATATTTCCACAAAATCATTCTCCTGCCGGGCATAGATTCTCACCTTACCCCCCTTGGGAGTGTACTTACGTGCATTTTCTGCCAATGTATTTATCATAAAGAGAGTCAATGCCCTGTCTGCCTTCACACAAGCATCGGTAGGCTCTACTTCCAAATCCAGCTGTTTCATTTCAAAAGCCCGGCTCCCTTTCCTCAACAATTCAAAAAGCTCATTCAGTTCAAAAACTTCGATGCTCAGACTCAGTGTACCTTGCTTCATCTTAATCCACAAAGCCAGAATATCATTATACTCGTTAATGGTGGTAACAAGCTCATCAATATACTGATACTTTTCTTTTTTGATAGTTTCATCATGGATATATCCCATGCGTATCAGTTTATGCACCTCGTTCAGAATGCGGTCGATGTAAGGATGAATACCATCAACAATAGAAAGGCAAGCCTTCTTAATCAGATTCTGTCGTTTGTTTCCGGCAATATGCCGTTCATGAATATAGCGTTGTTTCTCCAGTCTGCGCTGTTCCTCGCCAAGGGAAATGGAAGTCATTCCGTTGTCTAACGCCCATTGGATATAAGGATTGATTACTTGCACCATAGCCTGTTCATCTTTCCTCATATGCCGTGCGAATATCAATTCCCTATTCTTGATACATACGTCTTCTGTTCCGAATAAGCATTTCATTTTGGGACGTACAGCCACCAGAATCGCATCCGTGATGTCTTTCTCGGTCTGTGCATCGGCGGGAATGGATACAGTTATCTCCTGACAAATATCCAGCATAGATTGCAAACGGTGCAGATGCAATCTGTTGCGCTGTTTAGAACGTTTATTAAAGAACCAGAAGAACACCACTACTACAATAAGCCCCGTAATCACACAGAAAAGCAACAGATTAAGCTGTCCCGCCTCTCTTTCCAATGCTTGATAACGACTTTCCAATTCCTTATCCTGACGGGTATCTTCCAGAATATCCAGATATATATTCCTGTTATAATCCGAATACTCTTTCATTTCCAGTCCGGCATAAGTGACACTCAACTGCTCACGTATCCTTGAAATCCATTCGGGAACGGTTTTTAATTTCTGCCGAATCCAGGATTTCTCCGCACATATCGTATCACGACGGTCGTAAGCCTTCAACCAATCCAGACTGTCGTGGCAATCGTAAAAACGGCGATGATGATCGTTTACACACTCTAAGGCACGTTTCAGAGTATCGAGTGCCTGCTCATATTCTCCATGCGCATTCAAATATTTCCCGATAGAAACGTATGCACCCGCAATTTGGTAAATGTCATTATACTGCCGGAATTTCTCCAAAGCCTGTTGTCCCAACCGCATAGGCAGTAAAGAATCCACCGGCTCGCCGAATTGTTTCAACGCATGCGTCCGTCGTCCTTGATAAAAATCATAATTATCCGGAGAAGCCATCAAATTAGCCAACCCCTGTATACCGTTTCCTTCAAAATACAGAAACCCTTTCCTGGAAGCTAATTTCCAAGTAGTGTAAAGTTCATCAAACTCCCTTAAACGACGCTCATCGGGCGTTTCTCCTTCGCACAAAGAAGCCGACCCTTTTATATAGTGATAATACAATAACTGATTTGTGTCTGTTGCCAACTCCTCATTCTCCGGCACCTCATTGATAGATGCCAAAGCTTCCGGCCGTTGCTGCAAATAATAGTAATATATGGCAGACACAATATAAAACTCCGACCGAGCATAGGCCAGCCGCATTCGCTCATGCCTGTCTACAAACAAATTGTTATCTTCTGCGATGCGTTTCATGCGGCGTACAGCACTATTGCGGTAATCATAGAACTCTTTGTTCAGTGCCGTCCGCTGATAAATTTTCATCAAGCCTATATCGGCAATCAGAAGTTCCAATTCATTCTTTGTCAGGCTGTACACTTCCTGATAGTATTTCTCCGCCTGTTCAAAGTCCATTCGCATAAAAGCGCAGAATCCCAGATTGTTACAAGCTTCCGCCTTTCCTTGCCTGTAAAGTTTCACTCCCCGGTAAGCCTTTGAAGCCGCATGACACGATGAGTCCAAATTTTTATAACGATAAGCATATGCCGCCTGATTTAAGGAGTCAATCAGATGCACCTCTTTTGTAGGAGCTGTACCCACGCACGAAACAAATGCCGTACCTATCAGGCATAGCATTCCTATTAATAATATAGATGAAAGGTATTTCACAAAGCAAAGCTACAAATAAATCCGGTAAAGAAAAATATTTTTTCTACAATAAGTCTTGTATTATGTAGCGGGAAATTCATACCTTTGCATGCAAATTAATAAATAGGTAATATCTATTACAAAATGAGCGAAAAAGCACCTTTTATGGTATTCTCAGGAACAAACTCGAGATACCTTGCAGAAAAAATCTGCGCCAGCCTTAATTGCCCTCTAGGAAAGATGAATATCACCCACTTTGCCGATGGTGAATTCGCTGTTTCTTATGAAGAGTCTATCCGTGGCGCAAATGTATTCCTGGTTCAATCCACTTTCCCTAATTCCGACAATTTGATGGAACTTCTGCTGATGGTTGATGCGGCCAAAAGAGCATCTGCCAAAAGTGTTATTGCAGTAATTCCTTATTTTGGTTGGGCACGTCAGGACAGAAAAGACAAACCGCGTGTATCCATCGGCGCCAAGTTGGTAGCTGACCTGCTTTCAGTTGCAGGCATCGACCGTTTGATTACTATGGACCTTCATGCTGACCAAATTCAAGGTTTCTTCAACATTCCGGTTGACCATTTGTATGCATCGGCAGTATTCCTTCCTTATATCGAATCATTAAAGTTGGATGACCTTGTTATTGCAACTCCCGACGTAGGCGGTTCAAAACGTGCCAGCACATTCTCCAAATACCTCGGTGTACCTTTGGTATTGTGCAACAAGACGCGCGAAAAGGCAAACGTTGTTGCCACCATGCAGATTATCGGTGACGTAAAAGACAAGAATGTAGTATTGGTAGATGATATAGTAGATACCGCAGGTACTATCACCAAAGCAGCCAACATCATGATGGAAGCCGGTGCTAAATCCGTACGTGCCATTGCCAGTCACTGTGTCATGTCCGATCCGGCATCATTCCGCGTACAGGAATCAGGCTTGACTGAAATGGTATTTACAGACAGCATTCCTTACTCCAAGAAATGCGATAAGGTTAAACAATTAAGCATTGCCGATATGTTTGCCGAAACTATCAGAAGAGTCGTAAGCAACGAATCTATCAGTTCTCAATATATTATTTGAAAATTGAGAATTAAGAAATAAAAATAAGGGCTGCGCAGTATTCGTTCAGAATCGCGCAGCCCTCTCTATTTTTTAGGGACATTTTACCGTATGTCCCTTTTCATTCCCTGATTTCAATTACTCAGCCTTCCCATTTTATAGGTTCCTTTCCGCACCAGCTTTCCATTTTTATCCGTTTCCACAAACGGACCGTCTTTCTTGCCTTGTTTGAAGAAACTTTCATAGCGGTTTCCGTTCTTATCTTCCTGCACGCCGCTCCCCTCTTCCAGACCATTTACAAAACCGCCTTTGTATTTTGTACCATCGGTAAGAATCAGAGTTCCCTGACCGTTGAATTTATTATCTTTCCATTCGCCTTCGTAGGAGTCACCGACGTTCCATTTGTAAACGCCATAGCCATTGCGCTGGTTGTCTTTCCATTGTCCGTCATATACAGCACCGTTCGCCCATGTAAACGTACCGTGTCCGTCCTGCATACCGTTCTTGAAGTTTCCTACATATTTATTGCCGCTGGCATGATAGTAAATACCTTCACCGGTACGTTCACCCTGCACATAAGAACCTTCGTAACGGTCGCCCGTATGAAAGAAGTAAATGCCCTTGCCATGCTGCATATCCTCTTTCCAATCACCCACATACTTATCGCCATTGGCATATTCAAACGTGCCTTTACCGTCACGCACATCATTCTTCCATTGACCGTCGTATTTGCAACCGTCATTCCAGACTAACGTGCCTTCACCGTTTTTCTTATCGTCTTTCCACGAACCGATGTATTTGGAACCGTTCTTCCAAATGTAAGTACCCTGACCTTCACGCTTGTCATTTATCCAATCGCCTTCATAAAGGTCTCCGTTATAGTAGTACATAGTACCTTTGCCATGCTGGTAATCCTGATACCACATACCGTCATAACGGTTATTATTCATAAAATAATAGATACCTCTGCCGTGCTGTTGGTCTTGAAACCACTGACCGTCATACTTTTCACCGTCGGGAAAAGTGTAAATGCCATACCCTTCACGCTTTCCTTTAACGTACTCGCCTTCATAGACATCGCCGTTTTTAAAAACCGTCTTTCCCTTTCCGTTGGGTTTG
This sequence comes from Bacteroides sp. 2201st1_D9_2201SCRN_220225, assembly GCF_040928965.1. NCBI lineage: Bacteria > Pseudomonadati > Bacteroidota > Bacteroidia > Bacteroidales > Bacteroidaceae > Bacteroides > Bacteroides sp. 2201st1_D9_2201SCRN_220225. The sequence continues at coordinate 13,377 of NZ_JBCODG010000061.1, forward strand.
CGTCCTTTCATCTCACCGGTATATACGGAGCCGTCCTTAAACGTATGTGTCCCTATTTTTATTTCCGACGAGAAAGTTCCCTTTATTTTATCGAAGAAGCCGCCTTTTTCCTGGGCTGCGACACTGCCCTGTGACAAGTATAACAGAAAAATTGCAGTATATAGATATTTCATCTTGGATTACAAGTTACTTAATTAGGATTTTGACAAAGATACGATTAATCTGCCAAAACCACGAGGCGGTTCCCGCTTTTTATGACATTTTTTTGCCGGATATGACTTCTTTTAATTTCTCTTTGCACAAATGCTTTCCGGCAAGTTCGCGTATATCTTCAGGAGTAATATCTCTGACTGCGTTCAGAGCATCTTCAAAGTGTGTATCGCCAAAACCCGAAACCTGAACGAACATCCACGCATCTGCCAGTGAGAATGCCGATTCATAACTGCGGCACATTTCGCCCAGCATATAATTCTTTACCATTGCCAATTCTTCCTCCGGCACCAGATCATTCTGCAAGCAATCTATTTCATGGTAAACCTCCCGGATAAGAGGCTCCACAAACTCGTTTGCCGTTTCCGTATTGATAACCAGCATTTCCGGTCCCGGACAAGAAACGATGCCTGCAGAAATACCATAGGTATATCCCTTTTCTTCACGGATATTGGACATCAGACGGCTTCCGAAATATCCGCCAAACAGCGTTACCATCACTCTGGTCTTCAAATAATCGGGATGATGGCGTTCCAAAGAAAGCATCCCCATGCGAACCGCACTCTGCATGGCATCCGCATGTTCTACAAAAATTCGTTTATCCATGGAAGAAACCGGAATAAACTCCCGCCTTTCCGGTTTGCGGAAGTCTTTGCCGAACGCTTCCTTACCAAACATATCTTCTATCCGCCGTACACAATCATCGCCCACCTTTCCGGAAACGTAAATCGTGCAGTTCCGGGAATGATAATGCCGGTCGTAAAACTCTTTGAGTACAGCAGGATTTATCCTGCCATAATCCTCTTTCTGCACCAGTCGTCCGCAAGGATGCACCTCACCATATACAGCTTTCATCAGCGCCCGATGCGCCAGAAAATCCACTTTGGACGAGTTGACCATGAACTGCTGGATATTATTTTCTATTATAACACCCAGCTCCTTCTCCGGAAATACAGGCTCTTTTACGATGGACTCCAATATTTCCAACGTCTGTGGCAAATATTTGTTCAGCGAATAAAGAGTAATATACGCATATTCCGATGCGCTGGACAACTCCAGCCAGGCACCGTAATAGTCCAACTTCTCCGCTATTTCCCCCGCACTGTACCGAAGCGTCCCTTCGCGCAGCATACGGTTCGTAAACAAAGCCTGTAACGGTTGCGACTGTTGCCAACGCCCGCCTTCCATCAGCAGGTCTATGCGCACAACTTCATTATCGCCAGAATCAAGCACATTCAAAGACACACCATTGGGCATAGTGCACCGTTGGGGCATCTGTACGGCTAAGTGCTCAATGTCCCTCACCTTAGGCTGGATGGTCCTGTCCAAAATCATCCCCGAACCGATATTCATTGAGCGTTTCGTACTTGCAGGAAACGTTCCGCATGTTCCAAATCCTGCGGTGTATCAATACCGATTGTCTCCACTTCGGTAATACCGGCTTTAATGGTATAACCGTTTTCCAACCAGCGCAACTGCTCCAGCGACTCCGCCAGTTCAAGAGAAGACTGCGGCAGCGAGGTTATCTCTTTCAACACTTCCACCCGATAGGCATATAATCCGATATGCTTGTAATATGTATGGTTTTTCAGCCACTCCCGCTTCTCCGCATTACGTTGGTACGGAATGATAGAACGGCTGAAATAAAGAGCATTCATGTTCTTGTTGAGCACTACTTTGGGAGAGTTTACGTTCTCCAGTGCCTCAAAACCGTTATCTGCAGTAAAGGGTTTTACTAAAGTGGCAATCTGTGTGGACGGATCGTCAAAACAGGCCTTTACGGTCTCCAGTTGAGACGGCTGTATAAAAGGTTCATCGCCCTGAATGTTTACCACTACATCAAAGCCTTCCCCTACTTTGGTACAAGCCTCATAACAACGGTCTGTACCGCTTTTATGATGCACGGACGTCATTACAACTTTTCCGCCGAATGCTTTTACGGCAGCTTCAATGCGCTCGTCGTCGGTAGCTACATAAGCATCATCCAAAACACCGGCCACTTGTTCATATACCCGTTGAATAACGGTCTTTCCACCCAACAAAGCCAAAGGTTTGGCAGGAAAACGCGTAGATGCGTAACGGGCAGGAATTATTCCCAGGAATTTCATATCTTTAAAACTTAAATTACCACATTATTATAAAGAAACGTTTCAATGGCATTTGTCGCCTCAGACTTTCCATCATCCAATTCTTTCAGTCCGCGGATGATATAGTCCCGCTTTAAATCTTCGGGTTTATACACCCTGCTGTCACAAGACAGCAAGTCTATGTCAAGACGTACAATCTCCTGTTTCTTTTCTTCGGGAGTCCTTCCGGCTTCCCGTTCTATATCCTTCAAATGAAGTATGACTTCACCTGCATCAGAATCGGACGTGAAGCGCGCCACCTGATTGGCAAACAACGCCTGCCGCCGGAAAAACAACGGTTCTGTGTCCGCTTCTGCAGAAAAACGGATATTCGGAAAAAGTTCGGACAGCCTCTTGCGTGCCAACGCCAGATTCTCTTTCCTGTTCACGTTACTGCCGATGCAGATTGTGTACACCATTTCCCAATTCTTAATTAAACAAATCGTCCAGTCCCATTTCCGATGCCGGTTCCGCATCCGCATCCTCATATCCGCTGTCCTTGCAGGGGTCAAAACCTTCAGGCAGCTGGAACGTTTCGTTTTCATCATACCCCAAAGACTTGTCGCCAAGCACTTTTACCATATACTTAGCCCAGATAGGCAATGCCATGGAAGCGCCTTGTCCGTGCAACATCGTATCGAAGTGAATATCACGGTCTTCACCGCCCACCCAGCAGCCGGACACCAGCGAAGGCGTAAAGCCCATGAACCAGCCGTCGGCATTATAGTTGGTCGTACCAGTCTTGCCACCCATATCGGCTTTTACACCCAAACGGCGGACACGTCCGCCCGTACCTTCATTGACAACTGCACGCAGCATTACCAGCATTTTATAGGCACTGGATGCGCTGATTACTTCCTGCATTTCCGGCGAGAATGTAGCCAGCACATTACCATCGTTATCCTCAATACGGGTTACAAACAGCGGCGCAACACGAATACCCTTGTTCGGGAATGCGGTATAGGCGCTTACCATCTCTCCTACGGAGACTTCGCAAGGACCGAGACAGAGAGACACCGAAGGCACAATCTCACGGTTGCGCACACCGAAGCTGTGCACCAACCGCTTCAACTCATACGGGTTCAGTTTGCTCATCAGGTATGCTGTAATCCAATTGTCCGAATTGGCCAATCCCCACTTCACCGTCACCATGTCACCGTAACGTTTTTTATTGGCATTGCGCGGTGTCCAGGGTTTTCCGTTTTCGTCTATCAATGTATATTCCACATGACGAGCCTGGTCGCAAGGAGAAAAACCGTTCTCCATAGCCAGCGAATACACATACGGTTTCATGGTAGAACCGATTTGGCGACGTCCCACCATTGCCATGTCATATTTAAAGTAGTGATGGTTCGGGCCGCCTACATACGCTTTTACATGACCGTTACGCGGATCCATCGACATGAAGCCGGCACGCAGGAAGAACTTATAATAACGTATGGAATCCATCGGAGTCATTACAGTATCTTTCTCACCGCTCCAACTGAATACAGACATTTGTTCGGGCGTATCGAACGCTTTCCTGATTTCCGCTTCGGAAGCTCCGGCTCTCTTCATGATGCGGTAGCGGTCGGACAGTCTCATGGCACGGTCCAGAATCTCGTCTACCTGTTCTTGCGTCAAACGGAAAGTATAAGGCGCTTTCTTCGCACCTTTTTTCTCTTTGAAGAAGTACCCCTGCAATTCTTTCAGATGCTCGGTCACGGCATCCTCTGCATATTTCTGCATGCGGGAGTCTATTGTAGTATAGATTTTCAACCCGTCCGTATAAAGATTATATTTGCTTCCATCCTTCTTCGTATTCTTTTCGCACCAGCCGAACAGAGGGTTTGTTTCCCAGTCGAGCGAATCCTCGTAATACTTCTGCATCTGCCAGCCGCGATAGTCCGATTTATCGGGCTTCTTGGCATTTAGCACACCACGCAGGTATTCACGGAAATACGTTGCAAGACCTTCGTTATGGTCTACGCGATGATAGGACAGCTTCAATGGCAATGCCTGCAACGAATCCCGTTCCTCAACGGTGATATATCCGGCCTTGCGCATCTGGTCGAGCACCACATTGCGGCGTCCGCGCGAACGTTCGTTATAGCGTACCGGATTATAAAGGGAAGGATTCTTGCACATACCCACCAGTGTGGCGGCTTCCTCAATTTTCAAATCCTTCGGTTCGCAACCGAAATAGGTATAGGCGGCAGTCTTTATACCCACCGCATTATTCAGGAAGTCGAACTTATTGAGATACATCGTAAGAATTTCCTCTTTGGTATAATAGCGTTCCAGCTTTACGGCTATAACCCACTCAATGGGCTTCTGGAACAGACGTTCCACTATGTTGTCGGCGCTTGGCGAATAAAGTTGCTTGGAAAGCTGCTGGCTGATTGTACTGCCGCCGCCCGCATTCTTCTGCATCAGAATACCACGCTTCACCACGGCACGGAACAGCGCGATGGCATCAATCCCCGAATGTTCGGCAAAGCGCACGTCTTCCGTTGCAATCAGCGCATTGATAATATGGGGCGACAAATCATTGTATCCCACAAACACGCGGTTCTCCTTGCTATAAGAATAAGTTCCCAGAACTTTCCCGTCTTCCGAGAATATTTCCGTTGCAAATTTATAATTGGGATTTTCCAAATCTTCCACAGGAGGCATATAGCCAATCCAACCTTTTGCTATCGAGAAGAAAATAACAACGCATGTCAATGTTATCAGCGCGATGAAAATCCAAAGGACTTTTACGACTTTCTTTATCATGTCCGGTTCCTAAAATTCGTTGGTTCAATATTCAATAATGGGGCAAAGATACGGAAATATATCAAAACAACTCTCACAATTTTAATAGAAAACTCTAAATACCCCAAAAACGGCAGAAGCTCCGGAAACCTGCAAAAGCACAGGTCTCCGGAGCTTCCTAACTCATTGCGGACTTTGACAGTCAGCGAAGAGACATTATTTCCCTCGCCAGCTTATCCGTCAGCCTCACATTTCCTATCCATTTTCCGAAAGTCTCCAGATTATGCAAATCCGTCCCTACCATGTCGTACATACCTTTTTCCAGCAATGTTTCAGCATTTTTCATCACCTGTTTTCCATAATAACCGGAAAGCGAAAGCAAGTTCAGCTGCAACAGATAGCCCTTGTCCTTCAATTCGCAATAATCACCGTACCTCATATAAAGATAACGTTCGGGATGCGCAATCACCGGCGTATATCCGGCGAGCGATACATTATACAACAGTTCGTCCAGATTGTTTGGTGGAGAAAAATAAGATGTCTCTACCAATACACAATCCTCACACAAAGGCTGCAATCCCTTCTCCAGCCTCTCCCTGAAGCCGGAGTCCAACATATATTCAGCCCCCAGTTCAAGCACGGTTTCTCCGGTATAGCGCTTGCACAATGTATCGAAAGCCTGCAACACATCTTCCCAGTGTTCCACACCATTCATCACATGAGGCGTCAGCCTCACCTTCTTCACTCCGAGCGATTCGAAGTACGCCAACACTGTCAAGGATTCCTCTATCGTCCTTATGCCGTCGTCCACACCCGGAAGGATATGGCTGTGACTATCCACAAAATCCCTGAAGAAACCGGTATCCGCCAACTTTGTTTTATGTCGTAAGAAAAACATACCCATAGCGTTTAAATTCCAAATATCCTTTTGTACAGCGGCTTCTTGTTCTTCCGGTTTTCATCGTTCCCGTAATTACCGTAACCATACCCGTAGCCATACCCATAGCCTGTCTTTACATAATCTATTCCGTTCAGCAGAATACTCATATTCTTCATCTTTCCCGAATCATACAGTTCCTGCAACTCCGGTAACATCCGCTTGTCGAACAAGCCCGAGCGGACTACATAAACCGTCTGATCCGCCAACCGTCCGCACAACTGTGTATCCACCACAACACCATAAGGCGGGTTATCCAATAAGATATAATCATAGTTCTTTTTCAGCTCCTCCAGCAGCCGGTCGAGTCTGCCGCTCTTCAGCAATTCCGCAGGATTGGGCGGCAGCGCTCCCGATGTAATGATATGCAGCCGGTTATCATCTCCACACACCTGCACCAGTTCTTTCACATCATCCACCTTGCCGCTCAGGTAGTTCGATACACCGGTCTTTTTCATACCTATCCCTACGCTTTTGCTCAAAGAGCCCTTCCGCAGGTCAAGGTCAAGAATCACTACCTTTACATTCGCCAGCGCCATGCTCATGCCCAGATTAAGCGTAATAAAGGTTTTTCCGGAGTCAGGATTTGCCGAAGTCACCAGCACTACCTTTCCCACCGTTTTCTTTTCCGTATCCATAAAGTCCAGATTATCGCGCACTATCTTGAAGGCCTCACAAATGCTTTCCCTGCTACCTTCCTGTACCACGATATCTTTCTCATGCTTATTCTTTTCAAGCGGCACTTCTCCCAAGAAAGGAATGTTCACACCCGCTTTCAGTTCTTTCTTCGTATGCACGCTGGTATTGAGCAGCGAGCGGATATAAATCCACAAGGCAGGCAGCATAATCCCCGCCAGCAAAGCAATCAGCGCTACCTGCGCCTTCTTGGGTGCTACCGGCAAGTCCACACCTTCTGCCGGATCTATGATGCGGCAATTGCTCTCCGTAATGGAAAGCTGGAGTTCATTCTCCTCTTTTTTATTCAACAGAAACAGATACAGTTCTTCCTTTATCTTCTGTTGCCGTTCTATGCTTACCACATACTTCAACTGAGTAGGCACGAATGCTATCTTATTGCTGTTCTCCCGCTCCTTGTTCTTCATATTCGCCACCTGTATCTCCAGACTTGCTATCAGGTTATCCACAGCTTTTTCGATAGACAGGCGCATGGACATCAGCGTACCGTTCAGGTCACGCACGAGCGGATTATTGGCACTACTGTTGGCTATCAGCTTGTTCCTGCGCGTCAGCACCGTGTTGTACTCCATAATCAGGTTCTGCACTCCCATATCATCTATCCCGATACTTGCAGGGACAGGCTCTGTCGTCTTCGAGTTATCCTGCAAGTATTCCTTCATATATTGCGCCATATTAAGCTGATTTTCCACGCTTAACCCTTCCGTATCAAGCATGCTCGAACTTTGCAGATACAAGGCACTTTCCGAAGCAATATCCGTCAGTCTGTTCTTTTTCTTATAATTCTCAATTTCCGCATCCACGGCAGCCAGGTCGGCTTCGATTATCTCCAACCGCTCGCCGATAAATCTGGCGGTATTTATCACAATCCTGTTTTTATCCTCGATGGCATCGTTCTTATAAACCTCAATCAGTGTATTCAGTAAATCTTCCGCCCGCTGCACATTCTCGTCCTCGATGCTCAGGGCTATCAGTGACGACTGCTTGTTTGCCACCCCTACATTCAAAGCCTTGTTATATGACTCCGCTACTTCTTTCATATTTCCCTTCGTCACGTAGACCGTCTTGCCTATGCTGTTTTCGTCCGTAAACAGTGTCGATGCCACCACCATTTTTCCCACCGGAGTATTCACCGTATCTCCCGGCTGCACGGTCAGGATTTCGTCAAATTCCTCTTCTTCCTCTTCATTTTGCAGGGTCATATCCGCCAGCGTCACCTTTCCATTGTCCGACATCGTAACAGTAAGGCTTATCTGTTGTGAAGGAGTTGCATCAAGGAAGGTAACGGCAAACGGCGTGGACGTATAGAGTTCCTTCTTTCTCAGCCCGTCCCACTCCTTGTAACTTATATCCAGATGCAGTGTTTCGACTACCGTCCGCATCAGCCGCTTACTTTTAAAGATACCCACTTCGTTATCTACCGTGCTACCGCCTAACGAAAACAAATCCTGAAAAGCAGCCGCACCATTGACACCTCCGCCTTTTTGCTCATCCTTCACCAATACCGTGGCGGTACGCAAAAATATCTTCGGAGAACTTTTCAGATACAGAAAACCAATCAGGACACACACCGCTACGGAGAGGATAAACCATTTCCGGTTGCGATACACTGCCGACAGCATATCGGCAATCACCGTGCCCTCCTGCCGGCGGCTGTCATTAAAATCTATGAAGTCCAAATCTTCAAACCTGTCTTTTCCCATAAACTTTTTCTTTACTGTTTTTTATTTGAATATAAGCACGGCCAAGGATACCATTACCGATAGTATGGAAGCAAACGTACCTATGGTTCTGTTTTGGTTTATCTCCCGTTGTCCTGCCTTTACCTTATTGGGTTCTACGTACACTACGTCATTCTGTTGCAGATAATAATAAGGAGACGACAATAAATCTTTGTTCCGCAAGTCCAGCGAAACCACTACCCGCTCTCCGTTTTCTTCCCGGACAACCTTTATATTCTCGCGCTGCCCGTAAATGGTCAGGTCGCCAGCAAGGCTCAATGCGTCCAGCAAGGTGATGCGGTCGCTGGTTATCTCGAATGTTCCCGGCCGGTTCACCTCCCCCAATACCGATACTTTGAAGTTCAGGAACTGGATAGTTACGATGGGATCTTTTACCAGTCCCTTTTCTATCAACTGGCTTTTGATATATTTTGTCAGTTCTGCACGTGTCATTCCCTGTACTTTGATAACTCCCAACTGCGGAAAGTCGATATTTCCCTCTTTGTCCACCAGATACCCCAATACCCGGTTCTGTCCTCCTGCATATCCTGTATTGCTGTTAGCTATCTGATAACTTACCATCGGCAGATTGAACATCTGTGCCAGTTCGGGGTCTTTACTGTTCACCATAATGGAAAGCAAATCATCCGGATGAATCCTGAGGTCATAATCCTGGGTTATCTTTTGCCGATAGTCATCCGGCACATCTTGCAGGTACGAAATCTGTTTTTGCGACGCACAACCCGCCAGGACACATAGTACAAAGGCTATGTATCCATACTTCTTCATGTTCTTTATCATATTATTTTATCGATTGTTTTTTTAGATTAGTGCATAAAAGCCACAAGTGCTTTTTTAACTGCGTTCTTTATATGCTGACAAATAAATTCATTCATCCATCCCCAACCAAAATCAAACCAACGTTGCGGATGGGTATTGATAATCAGCTTTTCAGGAAGCTCGTCATTACCGATTAAAGTAATCAGTCGGCGGGTATTTTTGACTTTCAGTTCCAAGCCGCCTTCTACTTTATCCCTTACACTCGCACCTGTCTTATTCCATGCCCGCCCCGTATCTGTGATATAGAGTACTTTCGTATAATCCACATCAAAATACGGTTCTCCGATAATCCCCGCTTCTCTATAATTATATTTCTCCCACAGTTTCCGGTTATCCCACCTGCTGAGCGGACTTCCGTGCATGCAAACAGTCTTGGCCGGATAAAAACGGCGTATTTCGGCCAAATGTACCTTGAAATGTTCAAAAGCCTTTTCGTAGTTGCCTTTGGTAATCGTCAGGTCTTCGTAATGATAAGACATTTCATGTCCCAAAGCTACTATTTGTTCTATTATTTCTTCATTCCAAGTACCCTTTACTACCCTGATGTAGTAAGAAGCCTTCACGCCCGAGGCATGTTCTATCTGTGCCAACCGTAAGGCATTCTCCGGTCTTTTATCGATATCATGCCGCAATATCACTACTTTACCGTCAGCAGGAACTGATAAGAATTCTTCAAATGTTCGGAAGGTATAACCTGCCCGCCTCAGTGCGGATAAAAGAGACCGGTAAGTTTTAAGAGTGAAATCCATTATTGCTTTTTCTGTTATCAAGTTCATCCACAAACGAATACATGTACTCATTTACATCTATAAATAAATGATTGATGGTATCCCTGGCTCTCTCCTGCTCTCCGGCATAATCCTGTTTTGCTTTAAAGCGGCCTATCCATTCCTCAAAATCCATGCTTTTCCGGTTATGCAAAATTCCCAGCCTTGATGCAGCACGATTTGCCGGCATATCATATCTGATTCCTAAATAATACGACGGCACTCCCAATAAAGCAGCCTCACGCGCCATGCTGTCTCCCGAAGATATCAAAGCACAACTATAATAAATAAGAGAATGGATGCCCTCGACCGGCTCTTCCAGCAGAATCCAATCTTCAGGATACCTCTCTTTCATGGATTTATCTTCCAAAGAAAGCAACACTTTCCTACCATGAGGTATTTTCGAAGCAATACCCATAACGGCACCCGCATGTTGTCCCGTATAGTTAACCGTACCTACCGACACCTCCCTCACAAAGAAATACTCTTTGGGATGCAGTTTATATTTATCCAGGAATATTCTGTCGGGTGTAAACACATTCGGTGCCAGATATGCCCATTCCTTAAGGGCCGGCAACACTTTTACCTTAGAAGATAAGACATAACCGGGCGGCAGTTCGTAAAGGCAGTAATGAGATATTTTCGAAAACCATATTTTGGGCCTGAAATCAAAAGTCTGCGGGTCATCATCAAAAGTGTAGGAATGAAAGCCTCTCACTCTACCTATGACACTGCTTAAGAAAGCATTGGAATAAGCTATATCTATCCGCTTATCCAATGACCATAAAAACAGTTTGACAATCCGTATCAAATTGGCATCTACGATAGCCGACCATTTTGCAAGTCTGTGCCTGCCTATCACATAAATCTTTATTGCAGGATACGCAGCCAGTTCTTTCCGAACAATCAAAGGCATTTTCCCTCTGTCCAATACGGTGAGATACACAACATGCCCTTCTTCTGCCAGACGGATGATGAAATTCTTATAGAAATTATATTGCGGAGTATGGCAAATATCAAACCATACACTCTTCCTGCTCCTACCAGCAGATTCCCCTGTAACCATTTTCTTTCTCCAGCTCCTTTATCCTGACCAAATCAATTACCGCCTGTCCATCTCTGACCCTTACCGATTTGAAAATCTCGTCATTGTTGCTAATGATAATCGTTTCCGCCCAATCCAGCAAAGAGTCCATATCATCCTGCAACATACAGTTCAAATGCGGCAACTTCTCTTCAATCACGCTTTTATTCTTTCCTATCAGCCGTGCCAAAGAAACACTTCTGTCATATATCCTTATTTCATACCCCTTACCATACAATGCTTCTATCACATGTATAATAGGGCTGTTTCTCATATCATCCGTTCCTGCCTTGAAGCTCAATCCCAATACACCGATTTTCTTATGTCCTACTGCCTGAATCCACTCAATGGCGTTTTCCATGTGGTGCTGGTTGCTGCTTTCTATGGCATTCAGAACCGGCGTTTCCACATACAGGTCATGCGCCATTGTTTTCAGGGCTTTCAGGTCTTTAGGCAGGCAACTGCCGCCATACGCAAATCCCGGTTTAAAATAATAAGGGGAAATATTAAGCTGTTTGTCCATGCAGAAAATACGCATCACTTCGTGCGAATCAATGCCGTATGCCTTGCACACCCTTCCTATTTCATTGGCAAAAGTCACTTTGAGAGCATGATAGGAATTGTTTACATACTTAATCATTTCCGCCACTTCTATAGAAACCGTCTCAATGGGTGCACCCATCGGTGCATACAGTTCCGTCATAATATCCCGTGCCTTTTCACAGTCCGTACCTATTACCGTCAGTGGCGGATTCATGTAATCATTTACAGCCGTTCCCTCTCTCAGGAACTCCGGATTAGATACAACGGCAAAGTGCACATTCCGCGTCTTTCCGGACATATCCTCTATTATCTTACCCACTGCTTTATTCGTACCGGGAAATACGGTCGATCTGATGACGATAATATGAAAACCGTTTTTCTCCTTCAATGCCTCTCCTATCTCTTCGGCGGTCTGATAAATATAATTTAAGTTCAAATGTCCGTTATTCGTAGAAGGAGTACCTACGCACACGAAAGAAATATCACTTTCTCTCACAGCCTCCATGTAGTCGTGTGTAGCTCTGATTCTTCCTTGCAGATGCTGTTCCCTGATTATTTCGTCTATACCTGCCTCTACAATTGTAGGCATCCCCTCGTTTATTTTTTTAATCTTTTCGGAAGAAATGTCTATCCCGATAACTTTATGGCCGTTCTGTGCCAAACATCCCATGCCTACACATCCTACATAACCTAATCCAAAAAACGAAATGTTCATTGTTTTATTCTTTTTAAAATTTTTACTCCTATTTTCCCGATATGATATAATACCGGATTCAAGATGCATAAAAAACGTCCGTACTCTACCAGCTTTCCGCCGAATGCCGCTTTAAAGTCCCGTACTCCATAATTCTCATCGGCTTTTCCTGCCCCCATCATGTCGGATATAGGAATCCGCTCCTTTAAAGTTCGGTCTATAGCAGCCCATGTAGCCAATGTGGAAGGGCGTATTGACTTAAAACGTTCATCCAAACCAGCTACAAACCAATGATATAAAGTCTTATTTTTTAAGATAGAACATGTCACTCCACCTATTATTTGATTTTGATATTTTATCAATAAAATCCTTCCCCAATCCGATTGGTATAATTTCTCAAAAAAATCGAATGGAAATAGAGGAGTCTTTACTTTATTTCTATATAAATCGACTAAAATCCGATAATATTCACGAACTTCATCCAAAGACGGAGAGTCCACTAATATTGCGCCCTTTCTAAAACCGGCTTTTATGTCGCGTTTTTTACTACTGTGCAAATTCTTTTGTATAACTTCTTCGCTGCTGCAATCTATATGAAAATTCAAATGAGGTATATACTCAAAATCATTCTCACGAAACACATCTCTATACAAACTGTAATCTTTAAAATTACGGAACTCTATATAAATTGCTTTCTTATTCAATTTATTCCTGCAATAGGTCAAAAGTGCGGACAAAGCTTTGTCACTGATATCATCTGCCAGCAAGGCTCCACCTGTCACAATTGCTCTTCGCGAGAAATATTGTTTTAGTTTTCCTCCATCCTTTTGTATATAGCCAACCACTATTCCTTTCAAACATCCGTTCTCGGTAACCCCAAATACAAAAGCTTCCAAAAAAGACAAACCCGAATAAAAATCATAACATTCCTTTGTCTGGAAAAAATTGGCTGTCGAAGACTGTGCAATCAGCTCTTCCCAAGCTGTTACATCTATTCTTTCACTTACAAATATCATCTGTTCTATGTATGTTAAATATTGCGGAAAATCACGGTACTTGGCTCAAAACTCCTTTCAAGACCCTCTTTTCGGCTCACATTGAACCATATCCATTTAATATACTGTACATCTATAAAAACGTACTTTTCATTGCCTGTATTTCATCACTTTAGCCGGATTACCGGCTACAACAGCAAAATCCGGTACATCCTTGGTTACCACGGCACAAGCACCGATAATCGCGCCACGTCCTATATGTCTGCAACCGGGCAACACCGTAACCCGTGCACCAATCCACACATCACTTTCTATGTATAAAGGAGTTTTACCTTCCGAACCCTGTTTATTCATGGGAACATCTGTACGGCTATGCCGATGGCCTCCTCCTAAAAAGAGAACATCTTCTCCCATCATCACATTATCACCAATAGTAAGCATTCGCATAAGCACCTTGAAATTCCTGCCAAGCCCTACATTATTTCCTATCCGGACGTCTTTTCCATTCCCGATATACGCGCCTTGCTCAATATTATTGCCACTGCCGCAACATCCCAATATATGACGGCATATTGCTCCACGCATTCTTTTTGCAGCAGTACCAATGACCGGTACAGTCGATTTTGGCAAATGTCTGGCAAAACCATAATAAAGTAAAAGGCACAATTTGTATCGTATATTCATAATATCCTTATTACTCGCTGATAATGAAATGGCGTTTGTTATTGTGTAGAACAGGAAGTTCTGCTAAAAGCTCAATAGTAACCGGTACACCGAATTCCTGCTGCCAGAAACGAATAATATAGTTCCCTACTTCCGTATCATAGTTTTCGTTCACCACTAACCGGAACACTACGCAACCACTCTTTTGCTTTACTACTTGGAATTGGTCGATAGACCTTTTCAGTTCGGGAATATCCGTCTGGAAGAAGACGGTAAAATTGTGTACAATGAACCGTCTGCCCGACGGCATTACCAGTACATCATTATCCCGACCTAAAATCCGTACTATCTTTAGATGCTCCCTGCCGCATTCGCAAGGTGTATCGTCCACTTCAACAAAGTCCTGTGTATCATAACGGATAAAAGGCTGTGCCATGTTCCACAAACTCGTTGATACGAGTCTCCCAACCCCTTTTTTAACGGGATTTCCCTGTTCGTCCACTACTTCCGATATTCCATACTCTTCTGTTGAATGATAGCAGGTATGCGTAGGACATTCAAAAACGCACGAATTGCCCTCACAGCTATATGAGTCGAACACTTTACATCCCCAGGCCTCTTCTATCTCTTTCCTCGTTTCCGGAAACAAGGTATTGCCGGTGGTTGTTATCGCCACAGGCGACCAGGCAAATTCCGGATGCACACGTTTATAACGTGCCAGTAAAAGAAGCGGGTCGGGATAACAACGGATTACCCGGGGTTTATAACTTTCTATCTGCCGCAACACATTGGCAAAATTCTCATCCGTCAACGGGTTGGTAGCCAGATAAAGATTGTTAGTCATATAATCCTGCAACCGTTTCACAGGATTATTTCTCGGATTCTGACTCAGCTTGACATACCTGTCACCCAGTCGCCACCCCATATCATACCAGCCGCGTAGATTGGCTGCAATATTCACCGAGTAATCATCTTTCGTGGTCAGATAACGAAACGGCTCACCGGTCGAACCCGATGACGCACCTTGGACAATACTTTTTTCAGGAATACCGGCAGCCTTAAACCGTTCAATACCTTCTTTTTTTATCATGGCTTTTGTTACAATCGGCAACAGGCGTAAATCTTCTTTTGTCCGAATATCCGCGGGTGTCAACTGCAACTTATCCATTTCTTCCCTATAAAAAGGAACATGCCCGTAAGCATGAGTAATCAGCAGCCGCAGCCGTTCGTTCTGAAACCTGTCGATTTCCTCCCTGCTCCAATACCGGCTCTTTTGCAGAAAACGCAGATATTTGCTTACCGACTGCCCGGTCAATATATCACCCAAAGGCAGGATAACCCGTTCCTGAACACAATGATTAGATATCATATCACTACTGTCCCGTAAAAGTGGATAAATAGTTCTTTGAAATTATTGAAATATAGTCAATTACACGGTTTTTTGAAA
>NZ_JBCODG010000062.1:0-28730 GCF_040928965.1 Bacteroides sp. 2201st1_D9_2201SCRN_220225
CTCAAGATCTATTTAGGGACAGAATACGATCTGGAATATTTTGAAAGCCCTCTAAAGGCTCTTGAGTGGCTTAACGAAGGCAATGTTCCCGACCTTATCATCTCCGACATTCACATGCCCCACATGCGCGGCAATGAATTCCTGTACTATCTGAAAGGGAACGAGCTGTTCAAACATATCCCCGTAATGATGCTCTCCAGTGAGGAAAGTACCGTCGAACGCATCCTGTTGCTCGAAGCCGGAGCGGCAGATTACATACTCAAGCCATTCAACCCGTTGGAACTCAGGGCACGCATCAAGAAATACATCTGAAAAAGAACTGAAAGGAAGATATGCTATATTATATCTACATAGGAAACAGCCAGACTGCCATCGACCACCTGAGCAAGGTTACCAATGGCATGTTCGTTACTGTCTCCGGTGCCCGTAAAGCTGCCAAAATCATAGACGGCATCCGCGAACGGTATAACACATCCATCCTTTACGAGCAAACCGACACAGAAAAAGATTGCCTTGACATCACCTGCCTCCACAAGAGGTTTCCACGCGTATACATAATACTTATCACCGAAGGATTGCCGGCAGAAGCCCGCAAAGCCTATCTGCAGGCAGGCGTCAATAATACACTGCCGCCACAAGCTGATGAAACGAGCATCCACCGAATGACCCAGTTCCTGCAAGTGCGTCAAAAGCATAAAATGCAGGAGTTCAGCCAAAGCCACCGAAAGATGCTTAACACATTTCATCTGCCCGCATGGAAACGTGCGTTCGACATTTTGTTTGCCATATGCGCCCTGATAATACTATCTCCGTTACTTATCGGCACTGCCATTGCCATCCGTCTCGAAAGTAAGGGTAAAGTCATCTATAAGTCGCAACGTGTAGGCAGTAACTACCGGATATTCAACTTCCTGAAGTTCCGCTCCATGTACACCAATGCGGACAAGAAGCTGAAGGAACTCAATGCCCTCAACCAGTACAAAATGGAAGAAGAAGCGGCAGACGATACCCCCGACATCCGGTTCGACGACCTCACAGGCTCTTCCGATGAAGAAGCAAACTTACTGATTTCTGATGACTTCATCATACCGGAAAAAGATTTTTTCCGGCAAAAGGCCCAATCCAAAGAAAGCCCGTTTGTCAAGATAGAAAACGATCCGCGCGTCACACGCATCGGCCGTTTCATCCGTAAATACAGCATTGACGAACTTCCGCAGCTATTCAACGTCCTGAAAGGCGATATGAGCATCGTAGGCAACCGTCCGCTTCCGCTCTATGAGGCCGAACTGCTGACCAGCGACGCATACATAGACCGCTTCATGGCTCCTTCCGGACTGACCGGGCTCTGGCAAGTGGAAAAGCGTGGCGGAGCCGGTAAGATGTCGGCGGAAGAACGAAAGCAACTGGATATTAAATATGCACAAGAATTCTGTTTCCGGCTGGACATGAAGATACTTCTAAAAACGTTCACCGCTTTTGTACAGAAAGAGAACGTGTAAGTATTAAAACTAAAAAAACAAACAGACAAATGATAAAAGCCCATACACATCCCCTATCATATCTCTGTACAGCTACATTTATTCTGTTCCTGTTGCCCCAGTCCATCCATGCCCAGACGGACATGACCCGTGAAGAGCGCATCAAAATTCTGGAGGCACTGAAAGAAAGCGATGCCATTCTGGAGAAGAGTATCTCAGGAAGCCAGCTACCGGAAACGCAACACTATATCGAAGGTTTTGATCTGCCGCCCCTTTCCGTATTTATGGATGCCGTCATAGAAAACGCCACTGTAAAGCGGGCACACTCCCAGGTAGAGCAGGTTAAGAACCAATACCGCATAGAAAAAAGAAACTGGTGGAACTACTTCCGGCTGAACGGAAATTATGCATACGGGCGTTACAACGTATTGAACGACAACAGCGATTCCTACAACGACTGGTATCAGTCCACCACAGCCAGTTCCCGGTACACCTTCAACGTAGGAGCCAGCTTCAGTGTAGGTCTCGGCGATTTATTCAACCGTCCGCTCCGGCTGAAGAACTATCGTTACAACATCGAGCAGCTTCAATACACGCAGGAAGAAGTAATGGAAGAACGGCGGCTCAAAGTGCTGGAAGCATATAACAATGTGACGGCGCAACTGGCAACCATCAAAGCCAAAGCGGAGAATGCCGCCCTCTACAACGCTCAGATGAAAATCTCGGAGAACAATTTTATACAAGGTAAAATAGACATCATCTCTCTTTCACTGGAGCGTGCGCGCCGTTCCGGAGCGGTGACTTCCTATGCCGAAGCACGCGTTTCGCTGCATAACGCCATCATTTTACTTGAGATGCTGACAAATGTAAAAATAATCAAAGGGAAATAAAATCTTATGGATATAATACAGTTTATAGCACAATTCTTCTACCGCATCCGTTACTGGCTGTTGTGGGGTGGATTTATTGTCACAGCACTGGTGGCGTACTTCACCCAGTTCCTGCCGTTCAGCTATACTGTAAACAGTAATATCTATGCCGGTGTAACCAATGTTACCAATATTGACGGCAGTAAGATTGAAAACATCAGCAGCACTTTCGACAATCTCATCAACATAGCCAAGTCCAAAAGCACATTGGAGAAGGTCTCTCTCCGCTTGCTTGCCACGAACCTTGTATATGGCGAGGAGTGGCAGGATAATATGTACATCCAGGCAAAGCACTACCGCCAACTCCTGCAGCATACACCCAAAGAAGTGCTGGCTTTGGTAGACCGTTCCTCATTGGACAAAACCGTCGGGAACCTGCAAGCATACCGTCAGGAAAGTGCCGCCAACTTTGTATACTCCATGTTCAGCCGTCCTACGGAGTTTTACAGTTTCCACGCACTCGAGCAGATAACCGTGAAACGTCTGGGCACAAGTGACCTGATAAGTTTCACCTACACAAGTCCCGACCCGGGTATCACCCAAAACACCATCAAGATTTTAGAGGACGAACTTATCAAAGCATACGAAATACTCCGTTTCAGCGCCACGAACAGTGCCATCGCTTACTTTGAGGAGCAAGTAAGACTTGCCAAAACCAACCTCAACAAAGAAGAAGACAACCTGATGCACTATAATGTAGAGCATTCGGTAATCAACTACGACAATCAGAGTAAAGAGCTGGCGGTAACCAAATACAATCTGGACGACCGTGAGGAACTTGCCCAACGAACCTACAAAAGTGCCGTGGCTCTCCGTCGGATGCTGGAAGATAAAATGGACATCCGCGCCAAGATTATACGCGATAACACGAAGCTGCTCAAAGAACTTGAAAAAGTTACGGAACTGAACCAGAATATCCTGGAGCAGGAAATCTTTTCAACGGATACGGAACTAAAAGACAACGAACAGTTGCGACAGAACAAAACCGATTTGCGAAACTCGGAAAATAGAATCAGCCAGATTTCAGACAACCTCAACGAATACAATTTCACCAAAGAGGGTGTCGGTATCGATAATATGGTAACAGAATGGCTGATGGCATGTATCAACGAGGCAAAGACAAAGGCCGAACTGAAAGTCCTTCAGGAACGCCGGAACGACATCCTGAACCAATATCGGGAATTTGCTCCAGTGGGCACTCAAGTAAAACGTAAGGAGCGTGCCATCGGCATAGCCGAAGACACCTACCGTGAACAGCTCCGCGGACTGTCCGAAGCGCGGCTCCGCCTGCAAAACATAAAAATGACCACTGCCAACCTGCAAATCATCGCTCCGCCCGAGTTCCCGCTTACCGACAACGGCCGTAAGCGCCTGCTCTACGTCGTGGCTGCTCTGATTGGCAGTTTGATATTCATTACTTTCTACTTCCTCATCATTGAACTGACAGACCGCACGCTACGGGATGCCGAACGCAGTCACCGCCTTAGCGGCCTGCCCGTCATCGCCGCATTCAACGGTATCAGCAACCTGAAGTTCCGAGGATTCCTGAAAGTATGCAACCGCCGTGCCGCCGCCTATTCCTGCCATCAGCTCGACAGGTATCTGGCAACAGGACGCCCTACCGTCATCAACCTGCTCAGTATGGAAGAGCGGGAAGGTAAAAGTTTTCTGGCCAAATATTTTGCCGACCATTGGGCTTCCGTGGGACTTCGCACCCGTATCGTAAAACACGATGTCGATTTTGAGACCAACGACAAGAAATACGTCCGGGCACAACAACTATCCGATTTCTGGCAACTGAACTCCGCCGAGCAGATACCGGACATCATTCTTGTGGAATACCCGTCCATAAGCACTGCCAGCCTGCCTTTGACCGTACTGAAACAAGCCGATGTCAACCTGCTCATAGCCAACGCCTGCCGTTTATGGGGTAAAAACGATGATATCAACCTGAAATCCATCAAAGAAATGCTGGGTGACACTCCGTTATCACTTTATCTCAACAATGCCGACCGTGAAGTCGTGGAATCGTTCACCGGCGAATTACCGCCCAAGACACCTCTCCACAGCTTCGTCAGCCGATTGTCCCAACTGGGACTGACCGCTAAAAAAGCTGCTGTAAAATGAGTATCAAGCGAAGTTACATATCATCTCCCGCCTTAACCTTTGCCATACTCTGCATCGGTTTAGGATGTATCGTCGCAGCTACTTTGAAGCAAAATTTAGCGATAGCAGGACTGGTGGCGGCACTGCCCGCCCTCTTGTGTATTCTGATTTTGCATCTTCGCAAACCGGAACGCTTCCTATTCCTGCTATTCATTTTCAATTATTTCTTCACCCCATTGGCGCGTTACAGCCGGCAGGACGGACTCAGCATACTGTCGGACATCATCTGGTGGAGCGTGCTTCTCATCGTCATCGTCCAAACGGCGCTGCACTACCGTTTTCCCTGGAAACGGGCCGTCAACATTCTCACCATAGGGGGTGCCGTACTGGCAGTGTACTGTCTTATGGAAGTCGTTAACCCCACCGCATCCCTGGAAGCATGGATTTATTCCAGGGGATTCATTTACAATACGTTTCTCGTGTCCCTAATCACGGTGCTGCTGGCAACATCCTATAAACAAATCAGCCGGCTGATATTCCTGTTCTCCATACTTACGCTCATCGCCATACTGAAAGGCCTCTGTCAGAAATTCATCGGTTTCGACGCCGTCGAATACAATGCCATGATGGAAAGCGGCATGTACAAAACGCACTTGCTGCCCCAGATCACCCGCTACTTCTCCATCTTTACCGATGCGGGGAATTACGGTTCCAACATGGGATTCACCTGCGCGCTGTTCGGTATTGCCGGCTTGTTCAGCAAGAAGTCCAGCCTGAAAGTATATTACTTTTCCATCTCCGCACTCTCATTATACTCGATGTTCATTACAGGTACCCGAGGAGCTATCGTAGTGCCCCTGGGCAGTCTGTTGCTTTTTGCGCTTATCAGCAAGAACATCAAACTGATGAGTGCTGCCGCAGTGGGAGGAATTTACATCTATGTTTTCTTCGCATTTACATACGTGGGAGAAAGCAACTACATGATACGGCGCATGCGCACGGCATTCCGTCCCAATAAAGACGCGTCCTATCTGGTAAGAAAGCAGAACCAGAAAAAGCTGGCAGAGTATCTCAGGAACAGACCGTTCGGCGAGGGACTCGGCCTGGGCGGTGTGGAAGCCCGGAGATTCGGCAGCAGGCTGACAACCACCATCCCCAACGACTCCACCTACGTCAAGATATGGACGGAAACGGGCGTTGTGGGCATTCTCCTTTACCTGCTGATTTATGCGGGCAGCCTGCTATGGGGATGCTACTGCATCATGTTCAAAATAAGGAATGACGAGCTGCGCCACCTGCTCACCGCACTTGCCTGCGGCATATTCGGCATGATGCTCAGCGCCTACGGGAACGCATTCTTCACCCAGTTCCCCACCGGCATTATGATGATTATGTTCCTGGGCATACTGATGAACGGAAAATATATAGACGAACGTCTGACGATTGAAAAACAGCAGGCATTATTAACCACAACTAAAAAAGATTCGATGCTATGATGTCCAACATTTTTAACATATTCAGCATAGACTGGTGGATGGATGAGAGCAACAATGCGCTACAAATGACAGATTCCGTCCTATTCCTGCTGCTGGCTATTCCGGTAGCCTACCTGTTTCTCTGCGCACTCTTCTCGCTCGGAAAGTACAAGAACCCTTATCCGGCGGCAGCCGTACAGCACCGTTTCTTAGTGCTTTTTACCGTATTGCGCAATGGGAAAGAAGTAATTGAATCCGTCAACCGCTTTCTGGACACCCAGCAATACCCGCGCGACAAATACGACGTTGCCGTAGCAGCCACCCAACTGCCCGAAGAGGACCTTGTCACCCTGTTGCAAATGCCCGTAAACATCGTAGTGCCCGACAAGGAATACTGCACCAAAGTCTACGCCATCCAGCAGGTTATGGAACGCTACGCTCCCGATGAATACGACCTGATTGTCATCTTCAATTCCGACAACCATATCGTGCCGAACGCCCTCAGCATGTTCAACAACGCCTACTACTCCGGTTGCGATTCCATCCAGGCACACCGCATAGCGGAGAACCTGAATACCAGCATCGCTGTTCTCAATGCCACCAGCGAAGAAATCAACAACAATCTTTTCCGTCTGGCACATACCCGCATGGGCTTTTCCTCGGCTCTCATAGGTTCGGCAATGGCATTCGATTTCGCCATGTTCCATGAACGTGCTCCCAAGCTGAAAGGCTCCGATATAAGCAAGGCGATGGAAACCGTACTGCTGGAACAGAACATCTACACCGAATATCTGGCGGAAGTGGTATGTTACAGCAAAAAAGAAGATAATGCAGACGGCTACCAGACGCAACGCATCAGCTGGATCCGTTCGCAATATACCAGCACATTCTTTGCGTTGAGGTATCTCCCGCTGGTATTGCTGAAAGGTGAATGGGACTATGCCCTCAAACTTTTTCAGTGGCTGATGCCTTCCCGTTTCCTGCTTATCGCACTAATTCTGCTATGCACGGCAGGCATCACCCTGCTGAACTGGACCTGGGCCCCAAAATGGTACGTACTGCTTGCAACACTTATCCTCACCTTCCTCATGGCACTGCCCGAAGGAGAAGTCAGCCGCCGTCTCCGCAAAGCCATCTGGGCGCTCCCGGTACTTATGTTTACAGCCGTATTCAGCCATATAAAACGGTTCTTTTATAAAAAGAAATAAGGAGTACACAACATGAAGATAGCCATAGAAGCCCAACGGATTTTCCGTCCCGACAAGCACGGCATGGATTTCGTAGCACTGGAAACCATCCGCGAATTGCAGAAACGGAACGACGGCAATGAATACTACATTATCGTGGCTCCGGGCAAAGACCATTGCCTGGAAGAATCTGCCAACCTCTCCATTGTGGAAGTGGCGTGTCCCACCTACCCGCTTTGGGAACAGATAGCCCTGCCGCTGGCGGTGAAACGTTTAGGGGCGGACCTGCTGCATTGCACGTCCAACACAGCCCCGCTCTGCTGTCCGGTTCCGCTGGTACTGACACTCCACGACATCATCTATCTGGAACCCCGCCAACAGCGCAGTCCCTCGCTTTATCAGGAAATGGGCCGGCACTACCGCCGCCTCACCGTACCACGGATTCTGAAGAAATGCCGGAAAATCATTACCGTTTCGCACTTCGAACGCAACCGCATCCGCGAAGCCCTGAACATTCCCGCCGACCGCATTACGACCATCTACAACGGCTATAGCAGACATTTCCGTCCGATGGACGACATAGACATGCAGATAGTAAACCGCTACATCCCCCAAAAAGACTTCCTGTTCTTCCTGGGAAACACGGACCCTAAAAAGAATACGGCACGGGTGCTGAAAGCCTACAGCCTTTATCTGGAAAAATCGTCCGTAAGGCGTCCGCTACTCATCGCAGACCTCAACGAAACCTATATAGACAGGCTGCTGCAACAGGAAAACATCAGTAACCGCCTGAAACGGCACCTATTCTATCCCGGCTATATCCACAACGCCGACCTCGCCACGCTGTACAATGCAGCATTCGCTTTCCTCTACCCCTCGCTGCGCGAGAGTTTCGGCATCCCTTTGGTGGAAGCTATGGCTTGCGGCACTCCCGTCATTACGGGAAACACCTCTTCCATGCCCGAAGTGGGCGGTCCGGACATACTTGCCGCAGACCCCTGTCGGCCGGAAGAAATAGCCGGTGCAGTGCTGCGTCTCGAAAATGAAGACGCGCTCTATCGGCAGCAACGGGAATACGGGCTGCTGCGCGCCCGGCAATTCTCGTGGAAAAAGACAGCCGATGAGCTGATTCAAGTATATCAATCACTCGACATATAAATGACCTCCGCCCATGAAAACCCTTTTTCTTGTCTTTTACGGATTTCAGGAATACAACGGTATCAGTAAGAAAATCAGATACCAGGCGGACGCCCTCAGGCTATGCGGGGCAGATGTACGCACCTGCCACTACGA
Organism: Bacteroides sp. 2201st1_D9_2201SCRN_220225; assembly: GCF_040928965.1. Lineage (NCBI taxonomy): Bacteria > Pseudomonadati > Bacteroidota > Bacteroidia > Bacteroidales > Bacteroidaceae > Bacteroides > Bacteroides sp. 2201st1_D9_2201SCRN_220225. Next base: position 8,469 of record NZ_JBCODG010000062.1, read on the forward strand.
GGTTGGCAACGACGGCAGCCGGAAGTGGATGATAGACGAAGATGTGCTTGCCGATTTGGGCAAAGGAATACCCGCCAAAATAAAAAAACGGCTGTCGTTCGCCCCTATCCTGCAATACGTTCGCCGGGAAGGCATACAATGCGTATATATCCGCTCCTATCACAACGCCAACCCCTTTACCATACACTTCGTGAGGATACTGAAAAAGCAGGGTGTAAGAGTGCTGCTGGAGATACCCACATATCCCTATGACCACGAATATTCTTCCGGCATGGAGAAAGTGCAGTTGTACACGGACAAGCTGTTCCGCCATGCGTTCTGCAGGTACGTCGATTTCATTGTAACCTTCTCCAGCGATGACCGGATATTCGGTCGCCCCACCATCCGCATATCCAACGGAATAGATTTCGCCCGCATCCCCCTGCGCTCTCCCCGGCACGGCACGAGCAAGGAACTCCACCTGATAGGAGTTGCCGAAATCCACTTCTGGCATGGTTTCGACCGGTTGCTGAAAGGCCTGGGAGCATATTACGGCAACAACCCCGAATATAAAGTCTATTTCCATCTGATAGGCAAACCGAGCGGCAGGCGGGAAGAGAAAGACATTGCAACACTCATCCGCCGGTACTGCTTGCAGCCGTTCGTCACCCTGTACGGAGCAAAGCATGGCGAGGAGTTGGACGCGCTTTTCAACCGGGCAGACTTCGCCATAGGCAGTCTGGCACGGCATCGCAGCGGCATATACAACATCAAGACCCTGAAAAACAGGGAATATGCGGCGCGCGGGTTCGGCTTCGTCTACTCCGAAACGGACGATGATTTCGACCGCATGCCCTACACGCTGAAAGTGCCCGCCGACGAAAGTCCCGTCAGCATCCCCGCCCTGATAGAGTTCTGCCAGCACATGACCGTGACACCGCGGGAAATAAGAGATTCCATCCGACACCTTTCTTGGGAAGAACAGATGAAAAAAGTGTATGAACAGATTGTCCGAATAAAAAAGTAAAATAGCATGCCCGAAGTTTCCGTTATCATCCCCATATACAACACGGCTGCCTACCTGCGCAAGGCGCTGGACAGCATTTGCGGCCAGACCCTGAAAGAGCTGGAGATAATCCTTATCGACGACGGCTCTACCGACGGAAGCCGCGGCATCATCGAAGAATACGCGAAACGCGACGCAAGAATCCGGTGGTACGCGCAGCCCAACCAGGGATTATCCGTTGCACGCAACCGAGGATTGCTGCATGCTACCGGCAAGTACATATATTTTATGGACAGTGACGACATTTTGGATACGCAAGCCCTCCGGCACTGCCATGATTTGTGCGAGAAAAGAGAACTGGACTTCATCTTCTTCGATGCAAAACCGCTGACGGAGTCGGCTGACAGCCAGAATATTCCCAATTATGACAGAAAAGGGAAAATAGACGAATCCGTACATTCCGGCATGGAAATGCTGGATTATGAGCTGAGCAACCGCCTGTTCCTCACTCCCGTTTACCTGTGCATGGTCAATCGCCTGTTCCTGAAAAAATGCTTCACTTGCTTTCATCCCGGCATTATCCACGAAGACCATTCTTTTGCCATGATGATTTATCTGAATGCACAAAGAACATGCTACGTTCCCAAGGCTTTCTTCGGGCGAAGGATACGTCCCCACTCCATTATGACCAGTCGCTTCGGAATGCGCAACATCGAGGGATACACCACCGTATGTACCCAAATGCAGGCACTCGGGCAAGAACATCCCGAATGGAAAACGGTCATCCGCAAATACCTGTCCTACACCCTGAACGATGTAATCTGGGCGGGACACCGGATGTCGCTGCTTGAAAAAATAGAAACCGCCTGCCGCTTCAGACGCCTGCGGCTCGGAAAATATGTAAGCTTCAGAAACTGGGCTGTATTCTGGCTGAAGAAAAAATAGGAAAAGACTATGAAAGCGCTTGTTTCCATCATCACCGTCAACTATAACGGGCTGCGCGATACCTGCGAAATGATAGACTCTTTCCGCAACCACGAAACCTATCCGCACTACGAAATCATCGTTGTGGACAACGGTTCGCGCCTGCCCGAAGCGGAAGAAATACAGGAACGATACAGGAGTAATCTCGTACCGGGCGGCTCCTTATCAGGCAGCCCCGCATCGGACAACCCCGCCTCCTTTCCTCCCGTCAAAGTGGTGCGGAACATCAACAACGGATTTGCCGGCGGCAACAATGCCGGACTGAAAGCCGCCGGAGGAGATTATCTCTTTTTCATCAACAACGACACGCTCATCAAAGAACCGGTACTGGATGCGTTGGTACGACGCATGGAGTGCGACCCGCAACGCAACGGCGGCGTATCGCCCATGTTGAAATTCGCCGCTTGTCCGGACATCCTGCAATATGCAGGCTTCACTCCTCTAAGTTCCCTTACACTGCGCAACGCATCCATCGGATTCATGCAACAGGACGGCCCGCGCTTCCGTACTCCCTGCGAAACCGCCTCATTGCACGGAGCCGCCATGATGGTAAGCCGGCAGGCGCTACAGGATGCAGGCCCCATGACCGAAATATATTTCCTTTTTTACGAAGAGCTGGACTGGTCTGCACAGCTTAGGAAAGCCGGTTACCGCCTATGGTACGAACCTGCTGCCGTAGTCTACCACAAAGAGAGCATGACGGCGAAGCGAGGCAGTCCGATGCGGGAATTCTACCTGTCGCGCGCCCGCGTGCTCTTCGCCCGCCGGAATCTGCAAGGCATCAGGAAATACCTGTCTTGTACCTACCTCTGCATCCTCGCCGCTCCTAAAAAAGCGGCCGTATATCTGCTGCACGGACAAGGCACACTTGCCAAGGCAACGCTATGCGGCACTTATCGGGGAATGTTCGTTCAGTACAGATAAAAGTTTATCCCTATTAAACTCATAGTTTATTAGGAATAAACTTCCGGTTCAATAGGAATAAACTTTCAGTTTAATGTGGATAAATTATAATAAACTCCACATGTATGCATTCTATTTACGCCGCAAACGCTTCACCAGCGAACGCATCCCTGCCGAACAGCAATAGAAGCTGCTGCACAATATCAGCAGAAATACCAGAGAGGAGACCAGCGCATATACAATCCACATGCCATATCCCCGGGACGGCTCCGCCAACGGAAGGAAACAAAGTACCGCATCCGTCAGCCCCCATGCAAGAACGGCAAGCAGCAGATACCGGAATATATTTTTCCAATATGACTTCACGGACATTTTAAACCCCTCTTTGTAAAGGAAATAAGGCTTCCAGACACTGATAACGGTTATCGAACTGGCTATATCTCCCAGCAATACTCCCGGAAGTCCCCACAAATAGCCGCCTGCCAATGCCACCGCCACTGTTATCGCCAGTGTGGCAACCGGCGCCCATGTGTCGTGAAACAGTCCGTAACCGAAAATAAACTGGTCGTTCGTACCCCTGAACTGACTGATAAAGAAGTTGGTAAGAATCACAATCAAGACGGAACGGGGCAATATGTACTCCTCGCCCAGCCACACCGTAATGAACGGGTCCATCAGATGATACAACGCGAACGTCAGAAACGAGGCTATCAAAAAGCGCAATGAGCTTAACTCCCAAAATACCTGCTGGATACGCTTCATATCCCCCTCGGCTATCAGACTGCCCACCCCTGCGCCGGTACTGCCCAGAAAGTTATCGACAAACTGATTCAGCTTGGTGAGCAGCAACATATAGTTGCCGTAATACGCCACCAGTTTCAATGAAGTAAATGCGTAGACCAGAAAAGGCAAAAGCTGCGTTCTGCCCATTCCCGCCAGCTTATGTACAAACATCTGACGGGCTTTACGCACAATAATCCTATTCTCCGGATATTTCAGTCTGCCTTCCGACACACTGCACTTCAGCCACGGATATACCCGGTTTATCTTCCAGTTCAGTATGAACGAATACAAAATGCCGAATGTCAGTTCAATGGCTATCCACAGATAAAGACTGCCCACGTAGCATACCAATGCTATTTGCAGGAGAATCTTGATGATATTGGCCGTTTGAAAATAAACAGTGACTACATAGTTGCGCTGATCGGCGCCCAGCAGGGTTTGCCGGTAATTAACAAAATAACTGATGAGAGCGGAAGTCAAAAATGCAAAATAAGCAAAATAGATTACTCCGAGGCGAATGCCGGCATCGGCGAATATATAGGGCAGGAAGCAGGCCAAAAGCAGTCCTGCACCCAAAATCAGCAGTCCTACGTTACGATAGAGATAAGCCAGTACCGAAACAATCTCCTTTATCCTGTCCCGATTTCCGTCGAAAATCGGTTTGTAAAGCACATAGCCGATGGAAGCTCCGATGCCCAGCTCCGCCAGATTGAGAAAGCCAAGCAGGTTCTGCATCGTACTCGTCAGCCCGACAAAGTCCGCCCCCAGTTTCTCAAGAAATATCTTCCTGGAGAAAAAGGAGATGAAAAGAGTGACAAGGTAAAAGAATACATTGACACGCGCATTCAGATAGCTTTTATGGAGGCGGGATTCTGACATTGTAAAACATTATTTATAAAACCTTGGTTATGGAAGTACAATGAAACTTACTTTTTAACAGCTCTGCAAAAGTCCTGTATATATTTTTCCAACTTTCAAACCGAAGATAAATACACAAAGCTCTACAATATCCTTTACTGCCGAAGTGCTTGCGGCAATCCGTCACACGGGAATAACTGTAAAGCACCTTATCGCTACGCCCTATATCCAGCAAAAAGCGGTTGTAACGGCAAGCAACCTTTACACGAGCAAGAAGAGTATCTGACCGCACTCCATACTGCAATGAATCTTTTCTGACTGTGACACAATAGACATACCCGGAACATGCCGCTACTTTATGGGCATGATAATCCACATAAGCGGCAAACATGGCATCGTTGGCGGCAACCGTTTCATCAAAGCAAATACGGTATCTGCGTACCAATTCTGCGGAAACCATCTTAGCCCAGGGTACGTCGTTACGGTATTTCAGAATTTCAAGGTCCATGTCCTCCGCTATTTTCCCATTATGGATCTGGCGTGACGGAACCGGAGCCAGTGTATCCGAATCGACTGTTTCCGCACGGAACGTAATCAAGTCATAGTCCGTATTCCGGTAAGTATCCAATACGTTCAGGAAGCCGGGCAGAAAGAAATCATCGGCATCCGCAAATACCAGCCATCTGCCTTTGGCTCTGGCAAGTCCGCAATTACGGGCATAACCGGCTCCTCTGCCCTCTTTGGTAAAGAGAATCTCCACATCCGTCCTGTCACTGCCCGGAAAATGAGCAAAGTCCACAACATCCGGGGAACTGTCATCATCTGCCACGATAATCTGCACATCGTCCCTGGGCGGAATGGAATCGAGACACCGTTGCAACAGGCAAGGTATGTCCTTATGGGGAATAATGATTGAATATAGAATTTCCATTTCTTCTTATCGTAAAATAACACCAGACCTGTCCTATGCCTTTTCGGGATAACCGAATACGTACCTGAACCGGCAACTGCAAAGTATGGACATATAAAGATTATAACAAAAGCAGAAACCATGCAACAGGAACTGCCTGCCCCACTTGTCCGCTTTATATCCGGGATGATAAAACTCTTTCATGAAAGAGCGCTGTTCCGCTGCCAACCGGCGCAAATGTTGTGTCCGTAATGAGAAAGGAACTTTCCCGGCAGAGCGATAGTCGGCAATCAATGCACGCTGGAAAAACAACACGACAAAGGAGAAAGCAGTTCTCATATCCGCCACATTCAAGTCCAACTTTCCGGCAAGCCGTACAGTAATCGATTTATATAATTTGAAAGTTGCATACTCCGATGCAAAATCATTCAGACGCTTTGTCAAAGAACCGGGTACGTCGCAATAGACATAATCTACATGGCTGCCTACAACCACCTGCCGGCAATGAAACAAATATTGAAAATTGAATATCGTATCTTCACCGAAAGAAGCCTCCGCTGGAAAGCGTAGCCCCAACCGCTCAATGAGAACCCGGCTGAAAAGTTTGGCAACCGGTCCCCGCATATCCCGCATCTCATCATTGAGAAACAGCTCCCTGACTTCTCTACCGGTATAGACCGACGGAATAAAAGAGGTTGTATATTGCCTGTCTGTCTGCTCCGACACAACTGTAAAGCCCTGTACTACAATTGAGTCCAGGTTCAAAGGTCTCTCTTCATAAAGATGTTTCAGGTAGTCCGTACCCACATAATCGTCCGAATCGACAAAAACGATATACTCTCCTTTCGCTTCATCCAACCCCTTGTTGCGGGCCGTACTGACACCTGCATTCGTCTGATGCAGCACACGGATACGGCAGTCTCTTTCGGCCCAGTCATGGCATATCTTGCCGCTGTTGTCAGGACTGCCGTCATCGATTAACAACAATTCAAAAGCTGTAAAAGACTGGGCAAGCAGACTTGCGATACAACGGGAAAGGTATTTTTCTGCCTTATAGATCGGTATTATTACAGATATGACACATTGTTCCATCATCTTTCCGCTCCAAACATATACCTGAACTTAATTCCCCACAGGCAGCGCATCCACGCATCAAAAGCAACCGCACCGACATTAACCAGCAAAAACCTTAAAAACTTATCCGCCTTATACTGGGGAGAGAAGCATTCTTCTATCCACCTCCTGTGGGATGAAAGCAACTGACGCAAAAAAACAATCCGCTCTTTTCGGCTATAATGATTCTCTTTCTTATAGACTGCCAACAGGATTTTATGAAAAAACACCGTTAATGAATCCCATACCCCGACCAAAGAGGAATCCTCCAATCGATAGGTTTCCTTATATCGGCATACTCTTTCCAGATAGTTGGAAAAAGCGGCGTATTCGCTGCGGAAATCTTTTATGCAAGTGGATAATGTAGCCATAGAATATCCCACCCTATATATATAGGTGGAAGTATCGCGGATAAGCAGAAAATCCGAATAAGGAAGATAGTCGAGCATAAAGAGCATATCTTCCAATCCCGACACAGCAGGAACAAACCGGATACCGTGTTCCTTTATCAGCCTGTTGTCATACAGCTTTGCCCAGGCATACATTACGTACTTTCCAACCAGTTCTGCAAGCACACGCGAACAGTCCATCGGCAAGATGGTTTGTTGCGGAACATGAACGGTATGCAAAGAACCGTCGGGAAACAGTTTATCGAACCCGCAGATTACCGTTCCTCTTTGAGACTTATCGGCAGGCAATGATGCGTAAAGCTCCTGCAAATAGGTGGAAGTGACGTAATCGTCCGAATCGACAAATGCAATATAAGTCCCCGATGCGTGCTCCAGCCCTTTGTTCCGGGCGCAACTCAACCCTGCATTCTCCTGATGGAAAACTCTTACTCTCTTATCCTTACCCGCATATTCATCACAGATTTCCCCGCAACGGTCCGGGCTGCCGTCATCTACCAACAGCAACTCGAAATCAGTAAACGTTTGCGATAAAATGCTGCTTATACATTCGGCCAAGTATTGCTCGACGTTATATACAGGCACTATCACTGATATTTCGGGGATGTTCCGTTCCATGGCATAATTTTTCAATCGACTCCGTGCGTGGTATGAATAAACCGCCTGTTCGCTTCCTTCAGCCGGAACAGGTTCAAAAGCATCAGCAGGAAAGAGTAAGGAACCCAACAAACCGCTTTCAGCAAACGCCATTTCCAATATTTGCGGGGAATGGCGAGAGCCAGCGCCAACAGCAACAGTATGAATATCCCCCACCATTTACAGGCCGACGGAGACGCGAACAGGGAATGTGCGAGGGAAATTATGAACACAAAGCCCAGCAGCAACACTCTGGAAAGAGAGATTTGCTGATAAAGCTTATCGCAGAAGTCCCACTTCCCGCTGCGAATGGCAGGTAGCAGGTGATTGGCAAATTCAAAGAAACTGTAATACTGGGCGGACAGCCAACGGCGACGCTGCCTGTAAAAGCTGTTCGCTTTCTGTATCTTCTCGTCCCTGACGATAGTATCGGGCAGATAATGAATGTGTATGCCCTTATAAAGAAGCTTCATTTCCAGCACGCGGTCAAAACCGCCCACAGAAGTGTTATCCATCATCGCATCGTAAAACAAGGGATATTCAAAGGCCATCCCCGAACCTATCAGAGCCGCCGACATTCCCAAATTGACATGTCCCAAACGGAATATGGAATTGTTTATCTCCTCGCTGATTGCATCCAGATAGGCCATACCGGTATTCAGATTCTTGGCCACGCGATGTGTCTGTACCACCCGGACGCCGGACACGGAGAAAGCATCGTTCAGCTCGGACAGGTAGGAAGGAGCAATAATGTTATCCGCATCTATTACCAATGCTATGTCGTAAGCGGCTTTGTCCAGATATCCGAGGGCTGCTTGCAGGGATTTGGTATTGGTGCTCTTCTCAAAATCGACTTGAAGCAGCTTTATGGGAAGTGAAGACAAAACTGCATTGGTTTCGGGTTGCATGTGGTCCGAAATAACCACAACATCATATCTGTCGTCCGGATAATCCTGCGCCAGACAGGCATGCACGGTAGGCAATATAACCGCATCTTCGCGATAAGCGGCAATGAACACAGCAAAACGCTTGCTTGTCCGGGCCGGTGCGGTAACGAACGGTTTGTAACGGCACAGCGATGCCAGACTGCACACCAGCAGATATGCCACATTTATCGCGAATAAAATGTATAGCAACCAATCAAGAGTATATAACAAGTATTCCAAAATCCATGCAATTTAAGCCTGTTGTTCTATGTTCCGGAAAGCCTGCCTGCCGGACATTCGTTACAAAGATACAAAAAACGGGAAGAGTTTGGACAGAATATACAAAAAAGTGAGCATAAAATACAGAAATAAAAAAACGAGCAAGCTCTTCCGAACCCCTCGCCTCGTGTAAGAAAAGCCCAAAGGCTTTTCTTTTTTTACTTGCATCAAATTTTTGTTACCTGAAAATCAATCTTTCTTTTTACCTCTAAAAAATAAACTTCAATTACCTATTAAATAACACTTAATGTTTAACTTTTACCTTTTTCTAATTACCTACTTTAATCTAAAACTTTTACCTATGAATTAATTCAATCTTTTTACCTCTTAACTAATTACCTATACTGAAAACTTTATCTTTTTATTCTTTTATAAGAGCAATTTCCCAACTGCATTGCAAAGGTAATACTTTTTTCCGTGTGCGCAAACAGAAGGGGAAAGAAGTGTGTGTTTTATAACATTGTTTTAGAGATTAAGCATCTCTTTTACACTTGTAAACAGTTAAAATGCTACCAATGTGACACACTATCCGCCGAAAGCATTACACCGGGTATAAAAAAACAAACCACCGAAGTGCCGTAGCACCTCGATGGTTGTCCCCTTTAAACACCTTTAAACAAAATGAAATATAATAATTACTTTCTTGCTTCTGCAATGTAAGCCAAAGCTTCCTTACATTTCTCCGTAACGTAAGTCCAATCCTCTGCAGCAACCTTGTCGCCCGGGAAGAGCTTGGAACCCATACCTACGCAGAATACGCCGGCTTTAATCCAAGAAGTCAGGTTTTCCTGTGTCGGTTCTACACCGCCGGTAACCATCAGCTTAGACCACGGCATCGGAGCCAACAGGCCTTTTACGAGTTTAGTGCCCAGTACATCACCCGGGAATATCTTGCAAAGGTCGCAACCTGCTTCCTGTGCGAAACCTACTTCTGAAACGCTTCCGCATCCCGGAGTGTAAGCCACCAGACGGCGGTTGCAAATCTTAGCGATTTCGGGGTTGAACAACGGGCCTACAATGAAGTTTGCACCCAATTGCAGGTACAGTGCCGCAGTAGCAGGGTCTACGATAGAACCTACACCCATAGCCATTTCAGGACATTCTTTAGCTGCGAACTTTACAACTTCTGCAAATACTTCGTGAGCAAAGTCACCGCGGTTGGTAAACTCGAATGCACGAACACCACCATCGTAACAAGCTTTCACTACTTTCTTTGCCACTTCTGCATCTTTGTGGTAGAATACAGGAACCATACCGGTTGAACCAATTTTGTTCAATACGGCTATTTTATCAAATTTTGCCATTGTATTAATCAGTAATTTAATGTATGGAAATAACTCTTTTTCTGTTCTTTCAGACACGGATTAGTAGCGTGTTCTGCGTAATTATTACACCGGAATCCGTGGAATCCGTGCCTGAAAAAAATCATTAGCGTTGTACACGACCGCTTGCGTCACCGCCTGCCAGCGCTTCTACCTCCTCAACTGAAACGAGGTTGAAGTCACCGTTGATAGTGTGCTTCAAAGCGGAAGCAGCCACTGCGAATTCGAGGGCAGCGCCTTGGTTAGGCTTAGTCAGCAAACCGTGGATGATACCGCCTGAGAAAGAATCACCGCCACCTACACGGTCGATGATCGGATTGATATCGTAACGTTTTGATTCGTAGAATTCCTCACCGTTGTAAATCATTGCTTTCCAACCGTTGTGCGTTGCCGAGAATGATTCACGCAATGTAGAAATAACGTATTTGAAACCGAATTCCTTAGCCATAGCCTTGAAGATGCCTTTGTAGCCTTCTGCATCTGTCTTACCGCCTTCTACATCGGCATCGGGTTTGAAACCGAGGCAGAGTTCAGCATCTTCTTCGTTACCGATGCAAACGTCTACATATTGCATCAACGGTTTCATGATGGACTGAGCTTTTTCCTTTGTCCAAAGTTTCTTACGGAAGTTAAGGTCTACCGATACCGTAACGCCGTGACGCTTGGCAGCTTCGCAAGCCAAACGGGTAAGTTCGGCAGCCTTGTCGGAGATAGCGGGAGTGATACCTGACCAATGGAACCAATCTGCACCTTCCATGATAGCGTCGAAATCGAAATCTGCTGCATCGGCTTCAGCAATTGCAGAATGGGCACGGTCGTAAATCACCTTGCTGGGACGCATAGATGCACCGGTTTCCAGATAATAGATACCTACGCGGTCGCCACCACGTGCGATGAAGTCTGTCTTTACACCATATTTGCGCAAAGCGTTCACTGCCGACTGACCGATTTCGTGTTTCGGCAATTTTGTTACAAAGTAAGCATCATGACCGTAGTTGGCACAGCTGACAGCAACGTTAGCCTCACCGCCGCCATATACTACATCAAAAGAATCGGACTGTACGAAACGAGTGTTGCCCGGAGTGGACAGTCTCAACATAATCTCACCTAATGTAACGACTTTCTTTCCCATAATTCTATGTTTTTATTAAATACTATGATTAAATTGTTTCTTTCAAATTATCACATCAGCTCCTATTAAAAAGCTAAACACCTGATACCATGTAGAGTAAACTAAAAGACAGCTTGTTCTTCATAGCTTTCGTGTGCGGGCACAAAGATACAACAATTTTCGTAATTACAAAAATTGTTATATATTTGTATCGAAAATATTTAGATTATTATTGTGCACGGGCACAAAAAACCATGAGTAAAACCATGAATACGCCGGAAAGAATAAGAATCAAAGACATCGCCAAGATGGCCGATGTGTCGGTAGGAACCGTAGACCGCGTCATCCACGGACGTAGCGGAGTGTCGGAAGCCAGCCGCAAACGCGTGGAAGAAATTCTGGAGAAACTGAACTACCAGCCCAATATGTACGCCAGCGCATTGGCTTCCAACAAGAAGTACGCCTTTGCCTGCCTGCTACCCCAGCACGAAACCGGAGAATATTGGACCGAAGTGGAAAGCGGCATACACGAAGCGCTGACCACCTACTCGGATTTCAACATCACCGTGAAGCTGAGGTACTACGACCCGTACGATTACCGCTCCTTCGCCCGGGAAGCCCGCAGTATCGTGGAAATGACGCCCGACGGTGTGTTGTTTGCCCCCACTGCCCCGCAGTACACCACTCCCTTTACCGATGAACTTGAAAAGCTGGATATACCTTATATATATATAGACTCGAATATCAAGGAAGCTCCCGCCCTCTCTTTCTTCGGACAGAATTCACACCAAAGCGGGTATTTTGCCGCACGTATGCTGATGCTGCTTGCCGGTGAGGATGCACAGGAAATCGTTATCTTCCGCAAGATAAACGAAGGCATTGTAGGTTCGAACCAACAGGAACGGCGGGAAATCGGTTTCCGAGAATATATGCGCGAGCATCATCCCGGCTGTCGCATCTGGGAACTGGACTTGCACGCCAAACGCGACGGTGAAGATGCACAGATGCTGGATGATTTCTTCCGCGTCCATCCCACCGTAAAGAACGGCATCACATTCAACTCCAAAGCATACATCATCGGAGAGTACCTGCAAAGACACCGGAAAACGGATTTCAACCTTATGGGGTACGACCTGCTGAAACGCAATGTGGACTGCCTGAAAGAAGGAAGCATTTTCTTCCTTATCGCCCAACAGCCTACCCTGCAGGGCTTCGACGGCATCAAAGCATTGTGCGACCACCTGATTCTGAAAAAAGAAATCGCAAGGGAGAACTTCATGCCGATTGACTTGCTGACAAAAGAAAATATAGAATTCTATTATAACAGATAAGAGTGCCGGGCAATCAGGCAATGGAACTGTAATACGACACTATCGAACGAAACCAATTAAAACATAGTATATGGAAACAAAGTACCTGAAAATCAACTCGGCCGACAACGTTGCGGTGGCTATCACAGCACTTCCGGCCGGTGAAAAACTCATAGTAGACGGCAAAGAAATCATCCTGAACGAGGATATCCCCGCCGGACATAAATTCGCGCTGAAAGATTTTGCGGAAGGCGAGAATGTAATTAAATACGGTTATCCCATAGGACACGCCCGCACCGCACGGAAACAAGGCGACTGGATGAACGAAAACAACATCAGGACCAATCTTGCCGGACTGCTGGAATATACGTACAACCCCACCGAAGTGAAACTGGACATTCCGCACAAGGACCTGACATTTAAAGGATACCGCCGCAAAAACGGCGATGTGGGAGTACGCAACGAAATATGGATTATCCCCACGGTGGGTTGCGTAAACGGTATTGTCAACCAACTGGCAGAAGGCCTGCGCCGCGAGACAGACGGCAAAGGCGTGGATGCAATCATGGCATTCCCGCACAACTACGGCTGTTCGCAACTGGGCGACGACCACGAAAACACCAAGAAAATACTGCGCGACATGGTGCTGCACCCCAATGCAGGCGCCGTGCTTGTAGTAGGTTTGGGATGCGAAAACAACCAGCCGGATGTATTTCGCGAGTTTTTGGGTGAATACGATTCCGACCGTGTAAAGTTCATGGTGACGCAAAAAGTGGGCGACGAATACGAAGAAGGCATGAAACTGCTGCGCGAACTCTACGCGAAAGCCAACAAGGACGAACGTGTGGACGTGCCTCTGAGCGAATTGCGTGTAGGTTTGAAATGCGGCGGTTCCGACGGATTCTCCGGCATTACGGCTAATCCGCTGCTGGGCATGTTCTCCGACTTCCTCATAGCACAAGGCGGTACGAGCGTATTGACGGAAGTGCCCGAAATGTTCGGTGCGGAAACAATCCTGATGAACCGTTGCCGCAACAAAGAACTGTTTGAAGAAACCGTAAAGCTGATTAACGACTTCAAGGAATACTTCCTCTCGCATGGCGAACCGGTAGGTGAGAATCCGTCGCCGGGCAACAAGGCAGGTGGTATCTCCACACTGGAAGACAAGGCTTTGGGATGCACCCAGAAGTGCGGCAAGAGCTATGTGGAAGGTGTACTTCCTTATGGCGAACGCCTGAAAGTAAAAGGCCTGAACCTGCTTTCCGCTCCGGGAAATGACCTGGTTGCCGCCACCGCCCTGGCTTCGTGCGGATGCCACATGGTATTGTTTACAACAGGCCGCGGAACGCCGTTCGGAACGTACGTACCGACCATGAAGATTTCCACCAACTCCACCCTCGCCAAGAACAAACCGGGCTGGATTGACTTCAACGCCGGCGTTATCCTTGAAAACGAACCGATGGAAAAGACTTGCGAACGTTTCGTCGACTACATTATCCGCGTAGCAAGCGGCGAGTTTGTGAACAATGAAAAGAAAGGCTATAAAGAAATCGCCATTTTTAAGACAGGGGTGACACTGTAACGGCAAGCGCTCATAGCCCGAGTGCACGGAATTACCGTCTGATGTTGACGGGTATTCCACAATAATTCGGACAGAAGAACAAAAGAATAAAAATAGGTAATGTTACCAGAAAAATAAAATTTTTCCTTTTTTGTTCTTTTGTTCTTCTGTCCGAATATTTAGATATGCACCAGAATTCCATCCGTTTTTGTATCTTTGCAGCCGATTTACTCAAAACAATCGTTCTTATAAACTCATGATAGAAAGTATGTCCGCAGATACAAATACCTCTCCCAAACAAAAGGGCGGCTGGTGGTCGCTGAGTCCGTTGGCTGTATTTCTTTGTTTATACCTCATCACATCACTGCTTATAAACGATTTCTATAAAGTGCCGATAACGGTAGCTTTTCTGCTGTCGTCCTGCTATGCCATTGCCATTACGCGGGGACTGAAGCTGGAACAACGCATCTATCAGTTCTCCGTCGGGGCCGGTAACAAGAACATATTGCTGATGATATGGATATTTGTCCTTGCCGGAGCGTTTGCACAAAGCGCCAAACAGATGGGAGCTATCGACGCCACTGTAAACCTGACCCTGCATATCCTGCCGGACAACCTGCTGCTGGCGGGTATTTTCATCGCTGCCTGTTTCATCTCCCTATCCATCGGTACAAGCGTGGGAACAATCGTTGCCCTGACTCCGGTAGCGGTGGGACTGGCAGAGAAAACCGGTATCGACCTGCCTTATATGACAGCCATTGTAGTGGGCGGTTCGTTCTTCGGAGACAATCTTTCCTTCATATCAGACACCACCATTGCATCCACCAAAACGCAGGATTGTGTGATGAGGGACAAGTTCAAAATAAATTTCATGATTGTAGTGCCGGCTGCACTGGTGGTACTGGGCATCTATGTAATTCAGGGACTTTCCTTATCCGCCGTTCCGCAGATATACGAGATTGAATGGATAAAGGTAATCCCCTACCTTATCGTACTGGGTACGGCAATAACCGGAGTCAATGTGATGGTGGTTTTGCTACTTGGCATCGTCTCTACGGGAATCATCGGCATTTGCACGGCAACGGGCGTCTTCGGCGTCACTCCTGCCGAAAACATGAATGCAAGCACCGCTTTCTTTGATTGGTTCGGCGCTATGGGAACAGGTATCACCGGTATGGGCGAACTTATCATCATCACCCTGCTGGCAGGCGGAATGCTGGAAACAATCCGCTACAACGGCGGTATCGACTTTATCATCACCCGCCTCACCCGCCACGTCACAGGCAAGCGGGGTGCGGAATTCAGTATAGCCGCACTGGTGAGTGTAGCCAATCTTTGCACCGCCAACAACACCATTGCCATCATCACCACCGGTCCCATCGCCAAAGACATAGCCAAACGCTTTCACCTGGACCGCCGGAAAACAGCAAGCATACTGGATACATTTTCCTGTCTCATTCAGGGCATTATCCCTTACGGCGCACAAATGCTGATAGCCGCAGGACTGGCGGGCATCTCGCCGCTCAGCATCATAGGCAATCTGTACTACCCGTTCTGCATGGGAGCCTGTGCCGTACTCGCCATATTAATAAGGTATCCGGGAAGATACTCATAGTTCTTCCCGGACACCGGCTGTATTCCGAACGCCGATCAGTTTATAAAACTATTGTAACGGCTGATTACGTCATTATATTCGGATACTAAATCATTATAACCATCCTCGGTGAACTTTCCGTCGCGCAGTTGCTTGCGGAGTTCTCCCAGGAACTTGTCCACATACTTCAGCAAATTATCGTAGTTCGACATCTCACTCTGGAAATCCGCTTTCTTCTCCAACTTCGAAGCTGCCTCTTTCTTGGCGTTGACAGCATTGTAAGCAGCCTGCAAATCTTCCTTCTTGGCTTCGGGCGAATAGAGTTCCAAAGTCTTCTCTATCTCAAAAATCAAAGCCTTTCCGGCAAGGATATGGTCCTTCAGCGGATTATCCATCAGTGTGGCCTCTTCGGCTTTATCGGCATAGGGAGTAAGCAGGGCATAGATTTGGGAACGAAGTCCGGGAATCTGTTCTGCCAACTCTTTCTCTTCCTTACAGATTTCATTACCTTTGGCATAGTTGTCGTCCTTATAGTCTTCGGCCTTGATGTAGGCGCGGTAAGCATCATAATTGGCATACAGACGCTTGGACACATCGAAGAAACGACGGTAGTACATCTTCAGACTGTCGGCAGCCGAGGACGGGAAGCAATCGCCGGGGTTCAATAAAGCAGTCGTGTCTGTTGCGGAAACCGGCGTGCGGATAACAACGGGCGCTACAAGAGTCTTACCGTTTTTCTGCATATAATCGATAATCTTGGAGATCTCTCCCATGTCCACCATTTTCTTGGTGATGTCGATGCTTGTGTTGTAATAGGATATTACCTCGTTTGCTTCTTCCAATCCATAATCCATGGAAGCGGCATCCTTTCCCTTGCCGCCGCAGGAAGCGAGTAAAAGCAGGGAAACAACTGAAATTGCTGTAATTTTCTTCATTGTTACAAATCTGTTTTTAGTGTTAGTATTAAAAGTTTTCGTCTGCCGGCAAAGACAACATAGGTCCGTTTGTTCCTGATATGTTATCGTTTGTCGGATAAGGCAAAATTACGTGGAAACAATGAAATCGGGAAAAATGAGAGGGGGACAAATAAGAGGATAATACCTATAGGGTTAATTTGTTGAAAAAGTGAAATTTAAGCAGATTACAGCCGGGCACGGCAGGGAGACATTTTAAAGAACAGGACACAATCACATCCGTCTTTCACACAGAAACGCATTTATGGCACGATAATGAAAATATCAGGCAAACTCTTTGTCAATCAAAAGAAAAAGCGTATCTTTGCGCCCGCTGTTACGAGATAGCAGCATAATTCAAATCATTAACTAAAAACATTTATTTAAATGGCAACAAAAATCAGATTGCAGAGACATGGACGTAAAAGCTATGCTTTCTACTCTATCGTAATTGCAGACGTAAGAGCACCACGTGATGGTAAATTTATTGAGAAGATTGGTACTTACAACCCTAACACCAATCCTGCCACAGTAGATTTGAAGTTCGACCGCGCACTTGACTGGGTATTGAAAGGTGCACAACCTACCGACACTGTTCGCAACATCCTCTCTCGCGAAGGCGTTTACATGAAGAAACACCTTCTTGGCGGTGTAGCAAAAGGCGCATTCGGCGAAGCAGAAGCAGAAGCTAAATTCGAAGCTTGGAAGAACAACAAACAAAGCGGTTTGGCTGCTCTGAAAGCTAAGGAAGAAGAAGCTAAGAAAGCTGAAGCCAAAGCACGTCTGGAAGCTGAAAAGAAAGTAAATGAAGTGAAAGCTAAGGCACTGGCCGAAAAGAAAGCTGCTGAAGAAGCTGCTAAGGCTGCCGCTGAAGCACCTGCAGAAGAAGCAACCGAAGCTCCGGCTGAAGAAGCTCCCGCAGCAGAAGCTGCTGCTGAATAAAAAGCAGAGCTATCCTTGTAAAAAAGGGACAAAAAACATAAAATCCTCATTGGTTATGCCGGTGAGGATTTTTTATTATTATCTTTGCTGCAACTATTTATTTATTAAATGAACAAAGCAATGAAAAAATTAACTTACCTGCTCGCTGCCGCTGCCGTATTCGCAGCTTGTAACAGCGGAAACAAAGGTTACACCGTAACCGGAACAGTAGAAGGCGCTGCCGATGGCGATACCGTTTATCTGCAAACCGCAGAAGGCCGCCAGCTCGTAAAACTCGATTCTGCAGTCATCACCAACGGAACCTTCACCTTCAAAGGAACGCAGGACAGTGCTGTGAACCGCTATATCACGTGCCAACCCTCCGGGAAAGAAGGTGTGCTGATGGACTTCTTCCTCGAAAACGGAGCAATCAACATCAAACTGACTTCCGGCGAAGGCGACTCTGCCACCGGTACAGCCAACAATGATATTTACCAACGCATCCGGGACAAGCAAAACGAACTGAACCAACAGATGAACGCTATCTACCAGTCCATGTCCGACACAGCCCTGACAGACGAACAGCGCGAAGCCAAAGCCAAGCAGATGAATGATCTGGAAGAGCAATATATCGCCACTGCCAAAGAGGGAATCAAACAAAACATCAATAACGCAGTGGGAGTATTCCTGCTCAAGAAGAACCATTATTACATGGATGTGGAAGAACTCGATCCGCTGATGTCGCAAATCCCCGCAGCATACAACAACGACGAAACCATCATCCGCATCAAGGAGAACGTAGAAAAGATGAAAGCCACTGCCGTAGGTCAGAAGTTTACGGACTTTGAAATGCAGACCCCCGAAGGAAAAACGGTAAAACTGTCCGACTATGTGGGTAAGGGCAAAACAGTGCTCGTTGACTTCTGGGCAAGCTGGTGTGGCCCATGCCGTCGCGAAATGCCCAATCTGGTAGAAGCATACGCCAAATACAAGAACAAGAATTTCGAGATTGTAGGCGTTTCCTTAGACCAGAGCGGTGATTCCTGGAAAGAGGCTATCAAGAAACTGAATATTACCTGGCCGCAGATGTCCGACCTGAAATACTGGAACTGCGAAGGCGCCAAGTTGTATGCCGTAAGCAGCATTCCTCACACTGTACTGATTGACGGTGACGGAATCATCCTTGCACGCGGCTTGCACGGAGAAGAATTGCAAGAGAAATTGGCTGAGGTTCTTAAATAAGCAAAGAAAGCCGGCAGAATATAAGACCAACGGAGATGTGTCAAAATACACTTGACGATTTCTTTTAGGCACGGATTACACGGAAAACACGGATCTCACAAATTTTCTTTATTCTTTTTCTGTGAAATCCGTGTTTTCCGTGTAATCCGTGCCTAAAAAAGAAACAAATAGTAAGCGGACTTTAGTTTTGACACACATTCGTTGATTTTATAGAATTGGCTTGCGGCCACGCAGACCGGCAGACTGAAATACGCAACCGGCATAATAACATGCTCAGATGAACAGTGTGCATTCAGACTGAGAATATACGGTTTGCCATATCCTTAGCCAACTTCACAGTCTTCCACTGTTTCACCTCATCCTCTTCCGAAGGATTGAGAAGGTTATCCGCATCGGGCAGACAGAGCGTCAAATGCTTCATCGGTATATAATTCAGCACTTCTTCCATCTTGGCCTGCAATTCATCCAGTTCTTCCTCATCGGGGTAATAAGAAAGCACGAAGCCAAACACAGCTTCCCGTTCATGCACAAACCACAGCAGACGGCTACGGTCGCAAATTCCACAATCGTAATTCAAGAAGTAAGCATCCGCCCCGTGCAACCGTATCAACATATCCGTTGCGGCATGAAACGCTACAAACAATCCTTCGGGACGCTCGCGCAGTACCCGGTTGTTAAGACGGGCAGCTTCATCGGTCAGCATGGATTTGACTCCCTCGAACTGTACATAACGGCACCCCGCCTCATACAACCCTTCCAACAACTTCTTATAAGCGACAGCCAAATCATCCAACAGTATGTTCAAATCCGGATAAACCGACTTCAAGCACCCGGCTTCCGTTTCACGAAGAATCCTCATCAACATTTTGCCGGGCGACGGTATATGCTGCTTTGGCAATACATTTTCCGCGGTATTCTTTAGCAGAAAAACAAAATCTTCAAGGATAGGGTGATGAAGCAAACCGATTCTGCCGGTCACTTCCAGCTTCTTTTCCAATGAAGAATCAGCATTGTCTCTGCAACGGATACCTTCCCAGCCTTCCAAAAAGTCATAACTCCGAAATCCGCCATCTGTCACAACCTCTATACCTTCCAGCTTCAATCGCTCCATTAATTTGCATATTTCCTTATTTTCAATGGCACGCAATGCCGACAGGCTGATTTGCCCGTGCTGATATCGGTTTCTTGCATCCCGCAACGTAAAAGGTACACATAATGCTCCCGCAATATCGACCTTAAAAGGTGGAAACAGTTTTCCCATATTCACTTTTCTTTTAACTGATAATAGTTAGAAATTCAAGTCTTTACCCTATTCATACAAAGAACAAAGAGAAGCAAATATAACCAAAGTATTTAAGAAAACAACAAATAAAATCCCTATTTCTCATCTTTTCATATAAAAGTAGAAGGTGATGAAGCTTTTGCTTTGAATATTCCTTCCGGTGGAAAAATCGGTATTAATGG
>NZ_JBCODG010000063.1:0-28656 GCF_040928965.1 Bacteroides sp. 2201st1_D9_2201SCRN_220225
TTCGAGCTTTGCCTTTTCTACAATTACGTACATATTGATTAAAGTTTAAAGTTGTTACTCAATTATTCATATACCGGCCCCGTGGCAATGAATACCGTCTGTCCGTCAATCTGTGAGGAGATAACGGCACCTTCCTCATCGCCCATCAGGGACTCACCTGTGAGAAGCCCCACTTCCGCCCGCACATGGAAGATATATTTTGCCGGGAAACCCTTGTCCGCCGGAATGAACTCCAACGTCCGCCCGCCGGTTGCCAGCACCTTTTCCGGCTCGCCCGGCTTCGCACTCTGGCCTTTCCATGTGATGCGGAAAAGGTCATCGTACCCTGTACCGTACTCGCGGCGGTTGTCGAAGATGCGTACCTCATAGGCGCTCGGCTGCTTCATGTCCTCCGACAGGGTGAAACCTTTCGTCTGGATAATTTCGCAATTGAGGGAAACGGCCATCTCCGTCTTTACCTCAATAACCTTTTCCAGCCGCCCGTCCGTAGGTGCCTGCGGTCTGCTGCCCGCATATTCACAGGCACGAACACGGAAGCTTGCACCGGTGACATACTTCGCCTGATACATCAGCTTGCGGGTGTACACTCCGTTCCCGTCATGACAGACGATGCCGGGGTCATCCGGCGTAACCGGGCGGTATGCTCCGTTTTCAAGAATGTCCCAGAAGTATGCGGCGTGTTCATCATCCACGGGTTCAGTGCCCGTATAGAGCTGCGGTTCTATCTCCCTGTCCCAATAACCGGAACGGTCGGCCAGGCGAAGCGGGTCGGTCACCATCACGGAATCACCCTTCAGGCGCAACGAATACGCCTTGTTGTCGTACAGGTGCGAATACGACCTGATGCTCCTTTCGACCCTGACCTCGCGGTTCGTGCGCGGGTCAGTGAATATCGCGATGCCGAAATACTCCACCGGCTTCTCCGGCGGAATATTCTTCCGGATGGTAAGCGCATATTTGGGCACACCGCCGCTGCCGTCGGAAATGCTGTAATACTCGCCCTCGACGATGCGGTTGGCCGACTTGTCACGGGGCGCACCTTCGAACCACTCCACCCCCGTGAGTTCCATTTCACCGAATACCGTCTTCTCGTCGAATGCCGATACCTTCGGCACGATGACCAGCGGTGTCAGGGTCCGGTCGGGGCTGTATTCCCGCAGCTGCTTGTCATAGGTCTGCACGGGACTGCCCGACAATACTATTATCTCTCCCTGAAGGGAAAGGGGGGCAACGTAAATACGGCCCCACTGCTTGTTACTCTTTATTCCCATAGTTATAATATGTCAAATCCTAAATTCTTATCCACTTCCTCCAACCTGCCGTTTACCGGAAAGAACACCCGGCAGGTGAATATCACGGACTTGCTGACAAAACCGAAATCCGAACCGACCCCGTGCTGGTTCCCGTTGTCGATATGGATGGCAAGCCTGTTTCCGTCCACATACTCAGGCGTCCAGAGGTTGTCCGCCGGAACATTGCCACTGTTGCGGAACCACTCCACTTCGGTAGCATCGTCCGCCATCACATCATCCGTTATATCTGTAGTTCCGAAATATATACGCCCGGAAATTACCTCATCCACACCTCCTATGACGAATGCCTCCCCACCTGAAATGGAGAGCTGGAGCGAATACCTGCTGTCGCCCTCAAGGAGTCCCCATGACGGGGAGTTCCATTTCGGTTCGTCGGTTGTCTTGTCCTTCAGACAGCCCCACTTGCAGCCAAGGTGGTAGACCGTATGCTGTTCCAGCAGGGTATATTCGCTGCCGGAAGGTTTCGACAGTTCGTGCTGTACAAACCGGTAAGGAGCGCCGCTCTGGGCCGTTTCCAGCGACCAGGCACCCCGGTCTACCTTGTTGGGAATGACATCGCCGTTGTGGTCGAGTTGGTAGAATTTCTCGGCAATGACCGTCTGTGCCATGACGCCTGTCTCATTCTCGGAAATCGGCAGCTTTTCAAGTGCCTTGGTACGGGGAAATCTGCCGATACTGATTGAGTAGTTGTAGTCCTCCAGTATTGGCTTATAGACATTGGACAAGAACATAATCCGACCTTCTCGTGAAGAAATCATCCACGACTGTGCCCGACCGTTGAAGCCGCCCTCTTCAGGAAGCGTACTGTTACCCCTGCGGGTTACGTTGTAACCAGCCAACGGCGGATAGTTCGTGCCTCCAGGCACTTCGCTGTCCGGATAGAGCACGACCGTTATGCTGTTCTCCTGCGCATTGGTGGTAAGAATACGCATCCAGCTTGTATAATAGTCGGAACCGCCCGTTAGTAATGTATTAATGATGGAAAAGCAGACATCATTCTCCTGGAACTTCATGAAGTCGAAGTCCGTGCGTTTCTCGATACTCAGACGGTAGGTGTTTTCTCCCAAATCCTCCACGGATTCTATCTTGCCAATCTCGGTGAAGGAGTAATCAGATTCCATTCCTTGAATCTGATTGATAATAAGGTCAAGCACTGACAGTGAACCGCGGACTTCCAACCGTTCAAATTGTCCTCTACCATCAGGAAATATCCCTGCACCCTTGCCGGCAATCATACTGTCTACGAACTCGCCGAACTCGCCGCCTGCAAGGAGTTTAAGCAAATAATCTGTAGAGTCCGAGTGTTCTTTACTTAAGGCTCTTTCCGCAATCTCCAATAAAGTACGTAAAGAGGATAATACGTTCTTATCTGTTAGAGGCCGTTCATCATATTTTTCTAGAACAGTAACACTGCCAGCACCACCTCCATTTATAGTAGCCTGCATAGAACTTATCTGCCCCTCAATCTTATCTTCCCATTTTTCAGTCAGATAGTTTGATACGACACACGAAAGTTTTCCGGTCTTCAGATTCTTTTCTGTAGAAACAATACGAATGATTCTACTGATATTACGCGACGGTATGCTTACAGTTATCAAATCCCCACACTCTAAGCCGCCCTTTTTCCTCATATAACGATAATCCACATCAAGAGTAAACTTTACCCTTTTTTGCGAATTAAAAGCAAGCCAATCCGTAGCTTTCTCACGCAATTTTGATATTGCAGCTTGCTTGTATGACTCTCCGAGACGAATACCAGTAAAATTAAACTCCTCACCACCTCTCAAATGTTTGGCCGCTGATGGGATAAGAGGTCTGCTTTGGGTTTCCGGGTCAATGGGAGCCAATTCGTCTTCTTGGTAGATTAGGGTTATTTTCTTATTAGAATTATCCCACTTAAATTCAAAGGATTTTCCCATTAAATCTCCTGTGAGAAAATTAATACGCGCATCATCGCCAATAGCCAGTTCTTTGATATTAAAATCAATATCACGGCATATGAACTCACGAAAATTCTCCCCTGTAGGATTCTCAACAAAACCAGTAAAAGAAGGATAAATACCATCAAAAACAATCTTTTTCTCAACTACCCGATTGGTTTCTGAAAAGTTTTCCAAATACTTTTCGGGCAACATCAAACGTCCTTCTTCATCGCCTTCCCCTGGAGCTATATTCTTTGTTCCACCAACTGGATATACACGGGTAGTAACATCACCACTATCAACGTTGCTTTGCTCTACCTCATACAATCCACCACCTTGCCCTTGTGTAAATGTTAGATTTCTTTCATTTTCAATGCGTGATACATAATTTATCGTATGGTCATGTACATAATACTCATAGCCATACGCCGAAGCCAGCTCTGATAATAAACTACGGCAATCTATCCCGTCAAATGATAATGTCATATATTCCGTATCAGGAATATTGCCAAGCTGCCATCCCGTATCTACCCCTAAAGGATTATCATCTGTCTTATTGACATTCCATATCAACAATTCCAACCAATCCCTCAATTTTCCCGTAAGAGTAACGCGAGTGCTTTGGGTTATCTTATTGGTTAGAATCTTATCTATTAAAGTATATTCCGGTGCTTCAAATAGGTATGTTGTAGTATGATTCACAGAACTTTTATCGGCAAATTCAGATGCACGATTAATTTTATATTTTATTCCGCCAACCCTTATAAAATCCCCCTCTTGAATATCAGGAATGGTATCAGTAACCACAGTTACCGATACTTCATTCTTATTCATTATGCCATTAGCCAATATAGCATCATCAGATGCAATACTGGCTACCTTGGTATCAATTCCAGAAACTACACGATATACCTCTAAGATGTCAATCATTGTTGCATTACCCTACATTTTAAATCGAATTCCAATACATGCTTAGTCCGCACTGTAACGGTTATTCCATCTTTAAAATATATCTCCAGACGTTCATTACCTTTCAAAATCAAATTTCTGAGTCCTGGGCTAATACATAATGCCGAAAACTGACTCATGCTCGAATACAACCATTCCAGGCTATTTCCCAACATAGTACATTTTAATATCAATGTGGTAGGCTCACGGTATTCATTTTGCATATATGGCAAAGTCGTACCTATCTCTATCCGCTTTCCAACAGTCTCAACACCAGAACGAGAAGATACATAAATCCCAAAATCTGCATTTAAAGAATAACCATCCATTACGTAATTATTCCCACCTGACGGATTAATTCCTATTTCTGCCGGAATATAGCTTTGTTGCCAAAATTTCACTTGCACAATAGCCATATTTAAAGAAACGTATTCTTCTACAGAAATCTCATCCTTACAGATAACATTGAAGCTACCAAATCCGATCGATAAGCGCCTGCATGAAATACAAGCCTTCTTTAGCTTATCTAATTGGGATTTTACATTTTCAGAGCGAACCACCAAAGATAGAACTAAAGTCCGACCATCCAGTTCAATATCTTCTGCATCAACAAACGGTTCAATACTGGTTCCCCAATTATATTCCGTTGTTCCTTTACGCTTAGGAAGGTCAAATACTCCTGATATGGCAATACAATCTTTTGTCTGACCTACATAGGGGAAAGCATCGTAAGAAGATATATCTATATCGTCAAGTTTATAACTCATAAGTGTTTCCTTTCCGAACTATTAAATCAGCTCCCGTACAAGTTGCATTACCATATAAATAAACCGTAATATGAGCACCGCTGCATTCATCTACGATTATATCTGCAGTATCCAAAGCATCTATAATCAAGCGTGCCCCATTGGAAGCCCGAATATTCAGCTTTGTACTATCAGCAGCCCATATTCGGCACATCATTCGTTCTGTTATTTCCACTACGGCATAACACTTCCCCACAAAGGCTACTTCCTTTTGATTTTTCACATTTACTGTTTCATCGGCATACAATCCTTGTCCGTGCATCATATCTCCAAAATTAGAGCGAAGAAATGCACTTGATGGAGTATGTCTTGAAAGACAAAACTTAATATTATCAAAAAAGCATCTGAGCATATCAACCCTAGACTTTGTAGCTGCTAATTCTTGTAACCCTTCACTGCAGGCTCCAGCAGCGCCTGCCAATAATGCAATTCGTTCTTTCAGTTCCATACTATCCTCTCCCATTATAGTTTTTAGTGTTTTTTCTGATTTCATCAAGCTTTGTTTCCAATGATTTGATACCCGTTTTCAGTTCTTCAACAAGAGTACCAGTGTTATCTGCTGTTGCTTTTGTATTATTGTTTATTCCAACAATCTGCACATAAATATTAGCTATATTGGCAAGCTGCGTCCGGCATTCTATAAAATGCTCATGGCTCAAATTAAGCAAAGAACGTATATCTAAAGCAGACATATTCCATAGACCTACAAGCTGGGAAGCAGTCCCCTCAGTTACCGCAGCCTGCAGCTCACCAGTAACGCCATTCTCTATTTTATCTTCAATATCATCATTTATAAGTCCAAGACGTTCAAGTATTGCCTTATATCTTCCAAGGCTATTCATTATCTCTTCCTTCCCATCCTGCCCAGCAGAAACAATCTGATTCATTTCCCAATCTGTAATTCCAATTCCTCCATCTTTTGTTGGGTCAACAGCATCTGCCATCTTTTGAAACATATCTTCCATGGCATTTTGGATTACAAGAACATCAAACTGTTTAGCTATAACATTCCTCATTAAGTCATTTATCTTTTCTTGTACAACTTCTTTGCCGCTATCAAGACCATTACACAAACCATCAATAATACTCGAAGCCACATCATTGGAAAATGAATACAAATCCGTTGTTGATAACTCATCTACAATCCCTTGCTTTAGTTCGTCTATTTTATCCCGGTAATCCTCTATCTGACTTTCCCAATCAGCAATCTTCCCGTCATCACGTTTTTTGGACCTTTTGCTTTGTTCTGCTGCTATCATACCCTCTGTTTCAATTATCTTTTGCTGCAAGTTATTTACCTGCTCTATCTGCTTACTATATTTCTCACTGCCGATAGCTTTGGCTGTTTCACGTTCCAACTGCCGATATTGCTTTTCCAAGTTTTTCACATTCTCTTGATGTTGTTTAATTGCCCGATTAGCCTTACGACTTCTTCGGTCAAAGACATCAAATGCAGAAGATATAAGCCCAACGGCACCTGAAATCATAGTAGCCGGATTCATGGAAGCGATACCATCGGCCAATTTACCTGCCGACCCAACCATATTGGATATACTTCCAAGTAACTTTTGGGTTTCTTCATCCCCTGCTAACCCCATATTCTTTAAACCACCTATGACCGAATCAAAACATTCGTTCACCATTCCAAGCACTTCGGAAGTATCACCAAATATTTCTTTTAAGGATGCTTTCTTTTTAGTCTTATCAGCCTCTTGCTGATATTCTTTTATATGACTAACCAAGCTACGGAACGGGTTACGGGATTTGATTTCATTCTCCGCATCTTTCAGCTTTTCCAAGACCTTATCCAGGTTAATAGGGTCCAGCTTCAAATCTTTAGCTTTCGACTTGATTATCTGAATAAGATTTTCTATTTCGGAAATGGTAAGGTTATCTAAATCACCGAACAATTTTACCCATTCATCCGACTGCATCAACATCTGTGCATTTAACTCGTTCAAGGCTTTTTCTTTGCCTTTGGTTAGTTTATCTACCAATTCCTCATTTCCTGCTGCTTGAGCAATCTTTTCATCCCATTCTTTGGTTATAGTGTATTCGCGGCTCTTATAATCATCAAGTTGGGCAATAAGGGCATCGTATTTTTCCTTGAGTATTTTTTCTTCATTCATCAGATTCTTAACTTGAGCTTCAGAATACATATTACTTAATAAGTCTTTCTGCTCTTGTGGTAACTGCTCTATGGATGTAGTTGTAGGCTTGAAAACTCCCTTTTCATTATTCTTCTTACCTTTATTCCTTTCCTCCCATTGTTTTTTTTCGATTTCTTGTTGAGCCTTTATCAAAGCTTCTCCATGTTCTTTTATCGAAAACAACTCTTTCTGAAAATCCAAACGGCGCTGAGCTTGATACTTTTCTTCCCCTTCTTCCATTGCATCAATTCTCATCTGTTGCAAATCCATTGAGAATTGTTCAAACAGTTTTCCCTGTTCTTTTTTTGCATTCTCAATATCGCCTTTATAATCTTTTTTATCCGGTTCTGTATTAACCACAGTTGTGCCGGTTGTCGTAGTAGTCGTAGTGGTCGTACCAGTATTGACAGAAGTCAGACCTTTGATAAACGGAGCAAATCTCTTTTTTGCTTGATAGATATTATATTCGGTCGAATAAACGCTTCTGATATATTCATCCAAAGCCTCCACAACCTCATCATTTAATTCTTTTGCATCTTTGGCAATGCCATTTACTAATTCTCGTTGTAAATCCCAAAACACTTTTCGATTTCCAATACCGGCTCGTTGAGCTTCTGTCACTTTATCTACAATATTCTGAACTGTCAATTCTACTAATCCATCGTTGTTTGAATATTGTGAAAGCCCCTTACGTAAATTCTCCAACTCATCAGCCTGCTTCTTTACTCCAGATGTAGCGATTTCATCGGTAGCTTGGTTTTGTATCTGTAAGGCAATCTTTTCTTTCAATGAAGCATTTATACGGTCATAAGCACTCTTAATTTCTTCTGCAGAGGATTTTTCAGTAAGCATATTACTAAGATAACTTCCATACTGTCCGTTTATCAGGTTTATCACTTTCCTTCTTTCTTCTGTCCCTTCCTTAGCGCGAGCCAATGCCGAAAATACATCATCCAGTTCTCTTTTCTCTTTCAACTGTAATGCTATACACTCATTATAAGACTCATTTAATTTCCTATTTGCCTTCTCTGCTTCACTAACGTATGTTATATGCTTATATATGGCATATCCCAAAGCAGCTATAGCTGTTGCAATAAGCACATAAGGACTTTTAGCCATTATAGCATTCAATGCTTTTGTCTTCATGGCAAGTATTTCCTTTGCCTTGCTGACTATATTAAGCCAGTTTGCTTGAAGCTGCATCGATAGGGTCCACCCTTTAGCCAATCCTTGTTGATACAATTCAGCTTGCGCAGCGAGCAACACCGCAACACGATAGCTTCCCCACGCCGTAGCACCTACTACCAACAAATCTTGCAAGGTAGATAATGTGTTTACCAAATCCCCATTAGACAACGCATTATTGAAACTTTCAGCAATATCGGCAACTTGCTTCATTATTTCCTCGCCCATCGGCCGGAGTGCCGCAGTTATATTATTACGAAGAAGTACCAACTGATTTTCAGTACTATCATTCATCTTTTTAAAAGCAGTTTCCGCAGCTCCAGCGGAATTTCCCAACTCCGCCAAATCCTTAGAAGCTCCCTTGGCATTCTTTCCGGTAAGAGCCAATGCAGCTTGCAATGCTTCATCAGTACCAAGCAACTCTTTCATCTTGGTTGCAGAACCATCAGCTTTATCATAAATCAACTGTAATGCTTCTTGGAATGTACGGCCTTGGAAAGCTGCATCTCCGAGCTGGTTAGCTGTACCAAGTATAGCAGCACGTATCTTTGTCATGGCTTCCGATGTCGGTACACCTTGCTTAGTTATAGTAGCCACAGCAGCCAGTACATCATCAAGGCTTATGCCAAATGAAGCAGCAATCGGTGCAGCTTGGGCAATACTTGTGCCAAGTTCCCCAAACGTGGTCTTACCTAAACGGACCGTAGTAAATAGCTTATCGGACACGGATTTTGCTTTATCTGCCTGCATACCATAAGCATTCAAAATAGTAGTAATGGCATCAGCAGCCGTTGCCGTTTCAGTCAGACCGCCGGTAGCCGCCTTAGCGGATACCTCTAAAATTTTCATACCATTTGCTCCATCATGACCGGCAGACACGATTTGATACAATGCTTTAGCCGCTTCATCACCGGCAATAGGAATATCACGAATCATATCCATAACACGATTCATGTATTCTGTCAAACTACCGTCTACCTCTTTAGAAAGAGTAGCAACTTCAAGCATGGCTTTCTGAAAACGTTTTTCAAAATCGTATGATTCTTTGGCCGCACGAGCAAAGGCTATCCCTGCACTGATACCGATACCTCCGAACACATCAAACGATGTAATTTCATCAGCCATCGCCTTTATTATACCAATAGCTTCCCGACGACTTTTATAAAGTCCGGTATTATCTATGCCTGTAGCAAAATATAATGCACCATCTTTATTCTGAATACCCATAATTCATTTATTTTTAAAATATAAGAAAGCCCCATATCTTCACAGACACGGGGCATCAACCTCTAAAAACAAGACATGAAACAATGTTTCAACATTGTAATATATAAAAACAGGCATTATTTCGCTTTTGCGCCTTCAATATCATAGTACCTCTTCATCCGAATTGTTTTTGTCGGATCATCAAAACTTGGTAACTCAACCCATTCATAATCCACACCTTCGGTTTCTCCATCTTCATCAACTGTCCGGTTTCTTTCTTTCATCACAGAAGCATATTCCTGCATCATTATTTCAATCAAGGAATAACTGCTTTCCATTGTTTCCATATAAGTCAATCCTAACGAATCATGCACTATAACTAAGAATCTTGCTTGACTGTATCCTGCCAACTTTGCAGATTCTTCTGAGCGGCTATTATCTCCGTCTCTCCCAATGGGCTCACGTTCTGAAGCATCGTGATAGAGTCGCAAAAAGGGAAGTAACCTATTCTAAAGAATATGGCATTGAGAAGTATTCGTATATCTTCCCATGTGGAATTATCTATAAGAACATTGCGAAACCATGCCGGTGGCTCCGACGGCTTATTATGAATGCCCAAACATACAATATCAAGAAGTAACTCTCCATACTTATCCATCATAACCGGAAAATCACTAGTCGGCTCATCAGACTTGACAATCATCTTATCAAGGTCTGCCGGTTCTATTTCAAGCAAAAGAGGTCGCAACTTAAACCATGTCCTAACCGTTATCGGACGTATGACTATACTATCCCCGACTTCCTTTCCTGCCGGAATAGATTTTTTCTCGCTAAAATCAAATGGTATCTTGACTGGTTGCTCCGTTATGGAAGCTGACTCCAATTTAAACAAATTCTTTACACTCATAAATTTATCCAAAGGGGCTATCCCGTTGTACTTCCGGGAAAATTCCATAATATTCGCGACTATTATAGAATTGTTTCGCCCCTATCCATCAAAAGTTTGTTTCTATAGGCGGACTCGAACCGCCGACCTCATTATATAATGCGCTCTGCCGACTGAGCTATATAGAACCATAGTTATTTACTTGGATGCAGCTTTGGCCGCCTTAGCTTTAGGCGCCGCATCAGTAACTTCACGCATAAAGGCAGTTTTGGTTTCCCCTTTTTCTGTAATTGCTGCCTGTACGTACACACGAACCAATAACAACTCTGCTTGTTCTGCGCCTGGAGCCTGTGAAATCTTAGCAGCTATCTTACCATTGACAACAGTATAAACTACTTTCTTTCCTTTTTTGGGCAATGTTTCGCATTGGAATGTCTTATTGATTGACGGAATATCCGTAGGCTTATTCCAAACATCCTTTGGAGATAAATCTTCCCCTTTGTCAACGGTTCCACCAGCAAGCAATGCTATTGTATCATTACTTGGAGTAGGAATAGAGAACTCAATATAATCAGTGGTATCTTTTACAAATTCCACATATAAGGGTTCGGTACTGCCTTCAATGTCTATCTTCACTTCCTTAGGGTCTGCAAAGTTGAAAGCAACACTACTTTTGGTGGGTAAGGGAAGTGTGGTAAAATCCTTTCCCGGCACTCCATCACCAACATCTGCAATTCTAATCGCGCCTACGCCCATAGCGATAGGTCTTACCGTTTTTGTTTCTGGCATAATCAATTATCCACTTTTACATTAAATCGAATATTAATACACATAAATCCCTCTTTTAAATCCGGTATCGGAATACTTAGGAAATCCTCTATTTCTCTACAATTGCCATCATCACTATTTATCGAAGCAAGAGCCTTACGCACCATACGTTTTAACTCTTTCATACGTTGACGCTGATACATTCCATTATGCTTCAAAGGAACAAACACATTCACATTTACAGGGATTTTATTAATGAAATCCAACTCCGTTAATGATAGATGATTAATTACGATATGTTCGTCCTTAACACCGGCCTCAGATTTGTCTTTATATATGGCAATTCCAGTACCGGCAGCTTCTATCGCTTCATATACGAAATCTATTACATCAAATTCATCCATAAACTAGATTTTTTCAAATACCCTAATCAATGCCTTACGCAAATACTCCTGACATTGGATATATCCCGTAGTAGCCACATCTTTTCCTTTGGCTTCAACATGAACCGCATATTCCATACCGGCAACACCAATCAGTACGTAACTGCCTTGATAAGCCAAAGAAATATCTTCGGCCAACTGTCTGGCTTTGGAAATACCAGTATCACCGTCATTCCCTTTACCGCTTTTCTCAAAGTTTTCAGAAACGGTTTCTCCATCCATAGCTATTATATAGCCTACAGAAGAACGAAGATTGCCTGTGCGGTCTGTATAGTTACCCGATTTACGGGCCACTTCTACAAATTTTTCTCCGGCAGCAGAAAGTAATTTAAAAATCCTTTCTTCTGCTCGTTCTTGGAATTTGTCAAACCAGCGGTCTATATCCGCATCCGAAAACAAAGGCGTTAGTCCTGATTTCATACATTTATAATTGAATGGGATTGATACGGTTCCCAGCAAATTATATCCACATCAACATTAAGAGAAGGAACTTGTAAACGCAAATATTTAACATCAATATCAGGACGGACTTTAGTATAGAAATAGCCATGTACTTGCTTTTCGTCGCCAAGGCTGTTTTTCTTCATAACTATACGCCCATCACTAACGGAATCATATCTTCCCTTTACTGACAGAGTTTTTGTTTCTCCATCAACCCACTCACCATTGACTAATTTTCCGCCAATTTCATAAGTTATCAAGGCAGTATGAGGATATCTGGTTACCATGCGTTCCTTGCCCTTCCCCTAATAATGATTTTCTTTCCTAATTTGGCAGCCTTTTCAGGCTCCCCGTTCTCAATATATAACTGCTTTGCAGTCTGTATATAGTAAGAGCGGGGATGAGAGACAGATAACTTGTTTTCCGTGAAATCCGGAGAATTTATCAGCATGGCATACGTATCAGCGACACATAGGCCAACTTGCTTTATATTATCAGTAGTACATTGTTCTTCGGGATTAATACCACGCTTTACAAATACTACCTTTTCCAAGAAGCCTTCCATATCTCCAATAGAGGGATATTCCAGTATCGTTTCTCTGATTGTTGCCATAACTGTATTATTCTTCGTCACCCGGTTCTAAGTTTTCATCCTCCACTTCCTGACCCAAGAACTTAGCAGGAATATTATCCGTACCTTCTGTTGCTTCGTCTGACGGCCATTCCTTACCGTCAGCCTGCAAGATATACATAGCTTCCGGGTCATTGACTACAGGAATTGCATTAGCTTCAGCCTTGGTCCACTCCTTGAACGGCTCTTCAGTAGAGAATTTTGTAACCAAGATAAAGTCTTTCTTTACCATGATTGCTTTCTTCTTCAGAGACTCCGAATTTTCAGCCATAATAGGACCGTGCTGGATATTACCAACATTCAAATCCTCAAGGAAGCAAATACGATGCTTCTTCCATGGACAAACAGTAGTACGTTTGTGGTTTGCATCTTCAATACGCACAGCCGGATTGATAGTGATAATCTGTGCCGGATATTCTTGTTCAGCCAAATACTCGTTAATAACCTTCTTGGTGATAACGAGCTTCGATGTCTGGTTAATCCAGCCCTTAATCTTATCCAAAGTTGATTTCTGCTTCTTCAATAAAGTGAAATCAGATGTCAGCATAATAATGTATCGCAGACTTACCCCCTTAGCACTTGCTGCAGAAAGGACCTTTTCAATATCTTGCAGACCGTCAGCTTTTGCAGCATCAGCCCAGTCTGCTGAAGATTTCTTTCTGTTATCTGCTGGCATACCACAACCTACAAATTCAGTGGTTACAATACCGTTATTATTTTTCGCAGACAGATTAAATCCTGCACGGCTCATATACTGCATAGATAACCATTCTATACGACCACGCACTGCATTATACACAAAATCCTGATCTTTGAAAGAAAGGTTCAGCAACTCCATTTGCTCTGCGTCCCCTTGTGCATCACGCTCCAAATTCTTATATTCCTGATAGTCGCTTTCGTTCATGCCACGCTTTACGGCTATTTTGGGAATATCACCGGACATTTTGCTGATTACTTCCCGTGTCTTCTCCGGAGCGGAAGAATCAAAAGAAACGACATCGGCAATTACCGGAGCACCTTTCTCTCCAACCAATGTTTCCCATTTCAAGCTTGTAACTCTTTTGGGAGTAAAGAAATTAGGGTAATACATTGGTTTTACATGGCGCGAGTTTAAACGGGCACTCATGTTTTTCTTGTTTACTTGTTTGATTAAACTTCTTTCCATAAATCAATTATGATTTCTTGTTTACGAATCTGATTAACGGCATCAAAGCCTTCAAGCCTGCATCGATAGGGAAGGGCATATTACCTTCACTAATGGTTCCACGTACCATTAAGCCGCATGATTGGTTAGCGACAGTCAAATCAACTTTTGACAAGGTTATCACCAACTCAGATGAACTTGTAACAAGGGTTGCCTTTCCTTCCGTAGCCTTCTCTTTTACCCCGACCAATACTTGACCTACCTTTGCTGCGCCAATCTTGGCTTCAAGAGTAATAACATCATATCCGGCATTACTCTTGTCTATGGCTGTAATCTTATCGGATGCACCTTTTAAGCCCCCTCCAATAGTAACAAAATCCCCAACAGCAAACAGATGGCTTTTATTGACTTTTACAGTCGTTCCCTCTGCTTCCAAGGCTTCTGTAACCAAAGCAGTCTTGATTACACGATACCCTCCATTTTCATCTTTGCCAACAACACAATATGGCGGCAATTCGTCCAATGGCATACCATCAAAAATCGCAGTTCTTAAATCAGCGCGAACAATGGTACCGCCACCGACAACATCCTCGAGCATTTTTATGACCGCAGGATGGTACTGAAATTCTTTTTCTTTCTTAAAAAACATAGCTACAATGGATTAATTATTAATCAATACCGAGACTGGCAACCCCGTTGGAATCCCCAGTACCCTCATCTTTATTCATGATTTCCAACCATTCCTTTTCTGTCCGGTCTTTGGGCTGTGCTACATACGGGCGATAATTGCCTGCATCCACTTCATCGGATATTGCGCTTTGGCGAATTTCCTTATATTCTTCTTGAAGCTCCTTAATTTGGTCTTCTACAGATGTTTCGGAATTTACATCAATACGCTTAAAC
Organism: Bacteroides sp. 2201st1_D9_2201SCRN_220225; assembly: GCF_040928965.1. Lineage (NCBI taxonomy): Bacteria > Pseudomonadati > Bacteroidota > Bacteroidia > Bacteroidales > Bacteroidaceae > Bacteroides > Bacteroides sp. 2201st1_D9_2201SCRN_220225. The sequence continues at coordinate 14,747 of NZ_JBCODG010000063.1, forward strand.
CATTTTTCCGGCAACTTGGCCGTATCAAACAATGCCTTAGCAGACGCGTTTTTGCCGGAATCGGAAACGGTTTTTGTTAAGGTGGAAATATTATCCGTTAAGGTCTGGATTTGCTTTTGCTGGGCTTGAATCATCTTTTTGAAAGCAGGCGGAAGATCATCCAAATCATCATCTACATCATCGTCATCGTCGTCAACGACCGTTTTGTTTTTCTTCCCTTTTTTGCCCTTTCCCTCTATAGGCTTGCCATCTTTCAGACCATGCTTCTTTTCATATTCAGCAATAGCATTATTGATAACATTCTGCTTGTTCTGCTCGCTTGCTTCCAAATCCGGAAGAATGTTATCCTTAAAAAGAGAGACATAGTTTTCCAGATTTTCCTCGCTCTCAATATTAAACAAGGCTTTTACCTTTGCAGCATATTTCTCTGGAATACCTGCTTTCTTTAAAGCTTTTTTAATTGCAACTAAAATTTCCATAGTCTTTTTGCTTTAAAATATATTGGAGCAGGATTTTTACCATAAAAAAAGGCTACCCGCACCCGGATAGCCTATATTCAAATAAACTTTAAATACTAATCTTCATCGTCTTCGTCATCATATCCGCACATGGCATCCTGCTCTGCCTGCATACGGTCACCCAAGAAATAATACTTTTTATATCCCTCTTCCTTTTCCTCCATGCTTAACCTTGCCCACTTGACGGAAGCCATCATTACTTCATCGTTCTCATCATACTTCCCTGCTTCGTAATTTCTGAGAATCTTTTCTGATCTTTCTTTCCAATATTGGCGAAGCTCATCTGTAACTTCCGGTACTTTCGGTTCCTTGCTCATAGCTCTTTCAATTTAATATTAATCTTATCTTCCTGCTCCGATACCGATATTATCTCAAATCTTGTATCAGTGGCAAAAAGTATTTCATATTGATTCTTTTCTACAAATTTACCGTTAAATTCCGAGATTTTCGATATATCCTTTCCATTTTTACCCTGAATCCTAAAAACTATGCTCACTTCATTTCTTTTCAAAGGGCGATAACTCGCAAACATATCAGCTATTTCCGGAGATTTGCTACATGATGTAAATATCTTGTGGGAAACCTCTTTTTTATCCTTATACAAAGCTTCGTATTCCTTTCGCTTTATTATAGTACCACGATACGTAATGCCTTTAAATGTTGGCAACAAATTCAACCCTTCACGAATTAATGTTGCGGCAGCTTTATTAAACTCGCTAAGGTTGTCATTATACAACTGTTTATTTAACTGTCGATAGTTGCCTCCGGCTTTAGTATAATGATGTATAGCGGCCAACCTTGTATTAGAAATATTCGGATATTCCTTTGAAAGAAAATCAATAGCACGCTGCATCGATACAGATGTGCTTCTTGTGCGGGTAAACTTCTTTTCTTCCAATGTATAAATATTGGTTTTCAACTCTCCAAAGAACTGCCGGTTATCACGAATAAAATAGGGTTCATTGCTCCATCCTTTAGCCCTTTCAAGGTTCTTGTTTACCCAAGATTTAGCCGATTGAGGTACATCTTTTACAACAAGTTCTTCCGGTATCGTATCATTTACCAAATACTCGGCCAAATCTTCCGGTTCCATAACTATTGGAGTCGCATAACAAATGCAAAACGGATGAAACCCTGTAAATTTAAATGTTTTCGGATATTTGCCAACCATCGAATCACAAAGGGCACACGGTCCGCGATTACTATCAGACCGTCTTATCTCTATGCCCAAAACAAAGTCCTGACCATTCCATCGTTCATAATCTGCTGCACGATAAGCCATATTGGTTGTCGTAGAAGATAATCGCAATGCGTTCATACTTGCACTACGGTACACACCTTGGCCAGGATGATAATTTTTCATAGGCTGAGATAAAATCAGTTTCCCATTTGCATCACGCACACGCCTAAAACGTTTGTCTGGTTCTTTAAGAAGTTGGCGCACATCCCGACCTATCTGCCCGGCATTACGACCTACCGATACTCCAGATGCAAGATAATACTCCAGTTGCTCTTTTGCCAGCTCCGCAATATTCCACACACGGTCAGATAAGGCATTTCCCCTAATATCCATACCTTTTTTTAGCTGCAACATAGCTTTGGCATTATGAGCAAACAGCCCTTCTTTTATAGCTGTACTGATAGCCAATCCCTCAACATACCTTGAGATAAAATCATCATTCTTTAGTTCAGAACGTTTCCATGCGTCCATTTGGAATTGAGTAATATTGGCAAGTAGGTCAGATTGTAACTTTACCAACTCCCTATCAATACGTTTTTCTATTGACTGGTTTCTTACCCATACACTATCTTTCCCCTTATCTGCCCATTGTTGAAGATAAGGGGAAATAGCAGCAATAAAACGATTAAAGATAGCTGTTATATCATTTTGCTGCACCAACATTTTTTGCAAATGCTGACTATCATAAAAGGAAAGCCCTTTACGTTTCATCATTCATCTGGATTAGCAGAAAATGTAGCACCAAAAGGATTGCTGTTTTGTGCCATTTCTTTTTCTTCTTTCTTCATGGTTGCAGTCTCTTGTTTGGCATTCTTTGTATAAGGAGATTCTGCAGTGATAGTCTCTTGCGAATTGATAGGCTTATTACCGTTTGCAATAGCCAAGTTCTGCAAAATTTCCGTAAGGTTCTTGGGCAAGATTGAACCGAACTTCACCTCGAAATAATTTCCCTCTATTGCGCCAGCGTTTTTGATATGGGAAATACGGGCCATACCAGCCTGCACGATTGCCACACAACGCTGTACCACCGGACCGAATATTTCCATCTGTTCCGTAGCTTTTATCTTTGCGTCAATAGTCATAAACTCACGAGCCACTCCGGATAAATCACCTATACCGATAAGGTTGTCAAAGGAGAGGTCAGGGCAAGAAGCACCGGAAAATATCTCATGCCTTTCGTTTGCGATTTCCTCTTTCTGAGAATCAATAGACTGCTGCCAGGATAAATATTCTGCATCACCATGATAAGCAGTTCCGGTATCCGGGTCCACTTCCATGGAGAAATTCAACTCCTTTCCCACCGTTTCCTTTGAAGGTAAATTGGTCTGGCCGTAAGTCTTTAACATAGGGTCTCCAAAATAGTCATTAGTATCTGACATTCGAGAAAGGCGCATTTCATACGCATCCATAAGAACTGCTATATCTTCCCAGTCCGGTTGGTCTACTTCTGCATAGACAACAGGAATTTTCCCGAATAGATTCTTATCCTTTGTTATAACCCACTGCCCATCATTGATTCCGGTTATAATCTCATTAGCGGTATAAATCTTCACGCATTCACAACTTCTGCCATTAACCATAGCTGTGTATTTATGAATGAAGCCATCCATATCATCATCATCGTCAAAATGCGGGTAAAATTCATTGGTTACATTATCATCCTTTGGTGTTGATAATATTTTGGCTTTTAATACGACTTCTTTTTTTAAGATAGGATTTCCATCCTTATCCGTTCCCTTAATATTGCTTTTCGTTACAGGATAAAAGACAATCGCCCCTTTGGTTTCAGATAGTACAATACGAGCAAATCTCATAAAGACTGATTTCATCTTAAGCTTACGGACAAATACCTGCTTGAAGTCTTGCAAGCTATCATCATCCATATTATCTGCCGATACAATCATATCCCCACCGAACAAAAAAGCTGCTGCTGTACGTACTATCTTCTTTGGGATATTAGTTACAATCTTAGCAACCGGCACAGTCTTATCTTCCAAACGTTTTGGTTTTTCTTCGCCAGTATTTGGGTCTGTTTCAAACTCTGTATCTGAATATACAGCCACTTTTTTAGGTTCACGAAAACCTACTGAAGTTTTACGACGGCGGCGTTCTCCGTTATATTCCTCCAAATATTCTTTGGGGTCTCTATCTTCTATGGTATCTACACATAAATCACTGACTATTCGAGAAAAGTCGTCATTACTCAATATTTCGGATATTCCTGGCATATACTTTTCTCTTAAAATATATCCTCCTATTGTATTTCACAACTATAAATTCCCTACCATACATACAAAAACTCTATTCTTCAAAAAAGAAGAATATGAAAAGACTTAAAAGAATAACCAATACAATCAAATGGTTCTTATATCAAGAACAAAGTAGAGAAAATCTATTATTATGGTTTATTGGGGATATAATCACAACATTCTTTATGTAGTAATTTTATCCGCGTCCTACTTTGCGCGTTGTTTTTTTGAAATTCAGTCCGATTGACTCGGCAAACTCTGCAAGAATGGTGCATCCGTCCGGTGCATCATCATGAGCATTATCTCCCTCACGCTTATGGTTTGTAAGAGCTTTCATAAAGCGCCAGTAGTCAGAACCTTTAGTGTATTCTGTTTCATCGAGGAATGCGCAATGCTTTTTTATCCAGCCGGCTTTCATCAGAATACGAGTTTCTTTATGCTGAGTAGTAGGACGCGCTTGGATAAGACAGGACTTTCTTTTCGTGGTAACAAGTTTACGCACATTGATAGCGAATATACGCCCACCATTGTTTGACTCGATACGTAACTGGTCGCATTCGGTATCTATTACCATTTGTGCCAAGCGTGGCTCCGTAACCTCAACCGGGTCTTTGGTAAATAATACATCTGTGATAAAGTATTTCGGTCCGAATACCTTTGCGAATGGTGCACAGAAATCATCATCACCTTTATCCGCAGTATCACAAGCGCCAATAGTGCCATCAGGTCTTTTACCTGCAATATCGGCGAGTTTAAAGCGCATAAGGGAGGACTTCGGAAATAGTAAACCTTTTGCTTCGAATGGCTCCTGCATATACTCGGCCATCCAAATACTTTCGTCTGTCTCCGAGCGCAATTCAAGGTAATATTCGGTCGTGTGTACATCTTCACAGAAGGACCGTTCGTTTTCATCAAGAGCTGCAATACGGATGATTTCATTATATTTTCCTGCTTCTTCCAAACGCCCAAGTACATCATTGGCAGACCAGCGTGTACCAATGTCAATAAGACAACAGTTACCCTCTATACGAGAATCATGCGTACCTTGTTTCCATGACCATACTTTTTCATTATTGTTATCGGATAAGGCATCTTCCAAGCTCTTGTACAAGTCGTCCGTCATGGCGAGCATGGACGCACCAAAACCGATAACAGTTCCACCAACACCACCGCCAAAATAAGAAACCTGACGGGCTCCCTCAACATTCCAGCTCTTCACATTCTGTTTATCACCTTTAAGATAAATATCCGGAAATATTTCATGAAAACGTTTGGACTTCACAATATCACGGGCATCATAGGAAAGTTTATTGTACAATGTATCAGAACAACAGTTACGCATAACTGATTCTTCCGGAAAATGCCCAAGCATCCATGCGATAAACAAAGATGAAATATAAGACTTTCCTGCACGTGGCGGCATACTTACTGCAAGGCGATAGATTATGCCGGCAGAGTATGACTCATATACACGCATAAAAGCTTCTGCAACTTTCTTCAGGAATAAACGCTTTGCAAAAAACTTCGGGTCATAGTATAAACAGAAAGCCCAGAAATCTTTCTGAGCTTCCCGCTTGCGAAGAATTGTTACTGCCTTCGCACGCTTTATAAGAATTTCCCGGTTGCTTTTACTCTTGTTCGCCACGTATTATAGCTATTAACTGTTCATCGGTCATACTTTCAAGTTCATCACCTAAATTCACATTGGTATCAACTTCTTTACGGTCGCGCCATTTTTCCGGCTGTCGGTTCTTCAACCAAAATATTGCAGCCGTTGTGTCCGGTGGATAATGTTCTATATACTCCTTTTGGTCAGTTATACGCCCATCAGATGTAGCGAATTTAGTTGCTTTGCATGAGTAACCAATAGCACGATTATACAAGCGAGAAGCTACATTGGCATCAGCCAAATTCTTTCCTTTTTTTAAGGACTCAAGAAATTCAGGGTATTTCTTTTTCCAACTATTGATTGTCTGTTCTGAAACCGAGAAGAATTCAGCAATTTCTTTATCTGTCGCACCAAGCAGACAGAGTTTAAGAACTTGGTCGGAATACTCTTCTTTGTAATCCGATTTACGTCCTCTTTTCTTTTTTTCTGCTGAATTCTTCTTTTCTGTCATAACCAATAACTAACCAAAACTGACAAATTGAGACAACTCATCCTTTAATTCGGGTAAGCCTCCATTATCAAAATAGAAAGAAGAACGCATTTTTCCCTGTTTTTTTACCCCACGCATGGTTTTACACAAGTGTTCTCCCTCCAATACTACACCTATAGCTAAAGGTGGATATTCATCACCAAGTGCATTCCTTATCATATCAACAATATCTTGCGCCAATCTTTCTTGTATCTGTAAGCGGGCAGCGCAGTAATCTACCACACGGCCCACTTTGGAAATGCCAAGAATCTTTCCTTTAGGATTAGGGATATATGCAAACCAATACTTACCAAAGAAAGGCATCATGTGATGCTCGCACATAGAATAATATGTACCGGAATCAGACACAACACTACCACAAGATAAACCATCCTTGCCATTCGGGAATACAGTAATCTTTGGCTTTTGTTCAGGGTCATATCCGCGAAATATCTCTTGCCACATCCTTAAAATACGATCTGGAGTGCCAACAAGTCCTTCTCGATTAGGATTCTCACCAATGTACGAAAGGATATTTCTTATCGCACATTCAATATCTTTTGGGTCTGCAAGCTTAGTTTCCATTTGGGATGCTTTTTAATATAATCAATAACTTCTTCTGTATTTTGACAAGAGCATGGCTGTAAATAATACACGGCTGCTGTCATTTCTTCATAGGTTGATAAATCCTGCCCAGTATAGACTACTTTTATTTCATGAGGATTAACAACAATAGCATTACTTCCTTCTTTCGGTGAGCAAGTTACCCAATCTATATTATTCGGTAAGGAGCGCGTCCCGTTAGTTTCTATACAGACATATTTACCTATCCGATGCAGACAGTCTACAAACTCCCTATCAATCCAAAGCGAAGGTTCTCCGCCCGTCAGTATGACCATCACTGCCGGATATTTCCCTACTTCCGACAAAATTTCCTCATCGGACATCAAAATACCGTCTTCATGCTGCGTATCACAGAAAGGACATTTCAAATTACATCCGGAGAAACGGACAAAAACAGCCGGGGTTCCGGTATGATAACCTTCCCCCTGTATGCTGTAGAATATTTCATTTACCTTTTTCATACCATGCTATATTGTTTTCCGACTCCTGCACCATTACTTTAAAACAAGCCGGAACTTGTTCACAAATCCATCTTGCCATATTCTCCGCTGTCGTATTAAATGAAAGCACTTCATTTAAGTTACGGTGGTCCAACTGCTCCTGAATCTTTTGTTTTATGTGGGTAAAATCTACAACCATACCATCATCATTCAACTGTTTTGCCCGACACCAAACCACGATTATCCAATTATGCCCATGTAAATTCTCACATTTGCTTCTATACGAAAGATTCAGGCTGTGCGAAGCTGATACTTCAATACGTTTTCTAACTGTGTACATAATAACTATTCATAAAATGACAATACCTGCATTATTTCATCTTCTTCTTGTTTCCGGCCATAAGTTCCGGATTCTATCAAAGGAAGAATTTCTTTTCTGATGTAAGATACATTCCTATCTATAATATCTTCAGTAAAAGGATAGCCATTCAGGGCAAAGGCTATAAACTTGCGGAAACACGGTTTACAACTCCAACATTCTTTCCCATGCTCCGGAGTATAACAACTGAACGATGAAGAAAAGGCCTCATCCATATCGCCACCTTGCGCAACAAAAGCCCTAACGAGTTCAGCCTTTGTGTATCGCTTGAAATCTAGATTTATTTTGATTTTCCTTTCTTCCGTCCAATGCTGTTTCTGATAAAGATAGTTCAATAACTGCTCATAGATATCAGTAAATACCGGAGATTTGTCAAGCACCCGATCCCCGGCCGTAGCACCTAAACAAATTTCATTCCCATAATTAGTGGCAATCCCGATAAGGTACATATTCCGCAACGGAATTATCTTATCTTCCCGTTCCCACTTGGAAAGGTCTAGTTTCTCCACTACAACATCAGCAGGAAGGCGCTTTATCTCCTCTTGTGAATACTTTGTGCCCATATCCACGTATAATTTCACATCAGGCTTCCAAATCTTGTCTATAAGCCAGCTATCCATGCCCCCTGAATATAGGAGGACTTTCTTTTCATAAGAACTCTTCTGCATACTTTTGAAATTTTATCCATTCATTAAAATTATGTCTATTCACCAAATCATGATGCCTGGCTCTCATCCCTTTTGGCGGATCGTAGCATTGCATCTGACCGTTATCAAACTTATATATCTGTCCATATCGGGCACCGGATAGCCATGTCGTACTATCAACACTATCAAATTTAAGGTATGGAAGATACTTGGAACTTGTAAAACCAAGCCCATGAATACGGATACCGGCACTATGGGCCTGGTCTATAAACCATTTCAGAATCATAGGATTCTGTCTGATTCTTCTACCTTCTTCCATTGCGGAAGTCGTACCGATAGCCACATAAGGATATTCTTCACACATACGTAGAAAATAATCCCTTTTTCTTGAAGCATGCCACACGGGAATAGGTTTCCGCCCTGTCTTATCTTCCAAGTAACGACGGTAATATTCAACCTTACGCAACCCGACAACAACATCAATATCAAGTTCAAAAAACTTTTGGATATTATTTTTGAGAATGAAATCAGCATACTTTCTTACATAGCTATCCCAGTCAAATCCATTATTATTTCCAGAAAAGGCAGAAAAAGCGCCACTATCAAGAATATGCTTTTCTTGGAGCACATAGTTGCCATATCTGCCGGATTTGTGTTCCCAAAAGGAACTAAGAAGATATATATCCGATGTATCCATGCACCATCTTCTGGCACATGGCTTATATCCAGCAAGATAAAGAATCATACCTCTATCTCTTTGTTACAATATGGACAAACCAATACTTTCTTTTTATGCTCTACCTTATCAGCACCTTCAAAGAAGCCCTCAATATCGGTAGGAATTTCATCAAATGGTAGGTCCATATTCCAATCATTGAGTTCTTCCAAGCAGAAATCTTCTACAATAGCGGCAAAATTAAATTGGGAGGAATCGGAAGCACGATTGTCAGCCAATGCCAACAGCTTCCTCTTTTCATCTTTTGTTGATAGGTCGGTTCTCTTAATAGCGATTAATTCCGTACCGTCAGACTCGATAACACGCACTTTTAACCCAAGTTCCTGGGCTTGTTCATAGACACCATTCCCGGCAATGACAATATCGTTTTTATCCACAAGAATAGAACGCCCGGCCCCACACTCTGTAAGGCTCTTACGAATAAGACGTTTGTTTTCTTCTCCATGAATACGATAATTGCGGGGGTCTAACTTAATCTCACTTACTTTAGACATAGCAATTTCGTTTTTCAATTAAAATATAGACTCCCCTGCAATTTTCTTTCGAATCAGTTCCTGTACTTTGTTATAGATTTCATAAAGCTGCTTTAAAGATTCCTTTCCCGGCCAGTCCGAAAAATTTGCATCTTCAAAAAAACGATATTCAAAGACCCTTCGCGCCAAAGGACTCAAGTCCAAATCCTGCAATACATCGCGTACCTGATGGAAACGACTAAGAAGAAGTTCGTTCTTATCGACTGATTCTTCTTTCACATCCTCAATTTCCAACCGCGAATAGTCCACATTCTGATCCACCGGCATTGGACGATATTTGCTCCGATAAGGTGAAGTGTCTGAAGTTACATTCAGTTTTATCATCTTCAACACAAAGAAATCCAATTCCGTACAGCCGTTTTTCTTTGCGGAAAGAAGTTGCTGCAGTTTAGCATCATCCTTTTGCAGCAAAGAACAAAGCACCTCATTCAACACGTCGTTAGCCTCATCCGGAATACCGGCCAAGCCACAATGATAGACCGCATAGTCCAACCAGCGTTCATATCTCCGTCCTATATATTTTTCTACTAATGCACTTGCCATAAGCTATAAAGTTGTTATCTTTGTGTGTTCTGAGAAAGCTTTATAGCTTACTGGCGGTCGGTAGTGGTGTATCGGCCGCTTTTTATTATTACTCTTGTTTTTCTTTTAACTCTTTCAAAACAATCTCTATGCCTTCCTCCAGTCCTTTCTTGTAACCGGATATATGCTCACCTATGTTGTAAACCAAGCATCCTACAACGATAAGAACTACTCCTAAAGTTCTATGCCAATAGGGTAGGGATACACTGAACGGTGAGAATGTCAGTCGGAAGTGACCGATAAATAATGCTGATATGATGAATATCGCAAGAAAAAATATTAGGTTTGCTTTCATAATTTTGCTATTAGATAATTTAAATACCAATACAATCCAAAGTAAAACACCGTACAAACAATCACAGTAGCCATAATCCAAAATGCTAACAGCCTGTATCTTTTATCTTCTTCCATCTGTAAAGTGTTTCATTCTCCATTTCTTAAATTCATGCTCACGTTCCGATAACCGTTCACAGGTCCTATCATAAGGGTCTGATTTATATCTGGAAGCTTCATTTATAGATTCTTCCTCGGCTGCACCACAGCGTTCGGAAAAATACCTGCGAAACCACCCAAGTATTATCTGCCCGTCCAATCGGTCATATAAATTGCCGTAATAGCCGCTTTTGGCGCGCTTAAAGAGCAAATTTATATCTGCTATAGTCAGAAACTTATAATCCTGTAAGATTATCATGGCAGTTTCAAAAGTTTGGGCATCCGTCATCTTCTTGCCTACATTCACAAACTCACGCAGATTAACAAGCCATCCCTCCAAGTATGCTTGAAGGCAATCATAACCGTATGCTTGCTCTATCTCAATCAACGCAGGTGTATTGGCACTAAATACAGCCGGGTAAGAATTAACCGCCCTGCATGCCACCTGTACCGCCGGAACCGAGAATTCTCTCAAGAATGTTTCTTTTGTAATCGTCGCTAACATTCGAGTTTCCCCCGGCTGCCGTACCACCACCATTTGTCTTTCTGTATTTTCCATCTTCCATATCCTTTTTTGCCCATTTTCGGAATGTCAAATTTGCGCTGACGTATTTCTTCAACAGCTCACGGTAATTGTGCATGGAGCGCAAAGTATTCTCGATTACCTCAATGGGGAAATCTTGTTTTATCCGTTCAAACTGGGCTTCTGTAAACGGCTCCTTCAATTTACCCACATTAGGAGCGTTTGCATCAATCCAAGCCTTGAACTTTTTAAAATTCTCACTCTCGGGGGGTGGGGGCTCCTCGCGCGTGCGCGTAACACTCCCATCCTCTCCTTTACTCTCCTTTCCTTTCCTATCCTTTCCAGCAGGAATATTCTCTACCGTTCCCGATTCTTCGGGAATATTCTCGAATGTTCCCGAATTTCCTGTTTGGGCGGAAAGAAGAGCCTTTTCTATAACTTCTTCCGGAATTTTTGACTTTTGCGGTTTGTCGATGCGTTCGCTGGAAAAGTCCATCACGTAGTAGCTTTTGTTCTCGTATGTAAAAGGTACAAGGACGGAGTTCTCAATCAGCTCTTTCAGCCACCCAGAAACCTGCTGCTTACGAATGTCTTCGCGGGCAGGAAAAACTTTCGACTTAATGATAACCTCATTCGCAAGAATGACGCCGCTATCATCAGCAAAGTTCTTCATGCCGATATAAAGCAGCCAAGCAGGAAGAGATACATTCGAAAATCTTTCATCTTCCCAAAATTCCGGAACTATAGTTCTAATTCTTGGCATTATTACACTATCTAATTATGCAACCTTCTTTAGGCACTTCTGTATCAAATTCATATTATTATTCACCAGCTTTACTATGCTATCATGGTATTCTGTGTCTTTATTGCAGACACCACGAGATTGGACGATACTGAATGTCTTTAAATTAACCTCAACCGTTTCAATATGCTTCTTGCCTATCCGGGCAGAAAGGATAAGAGAATCCCTCTTCTTGAAATATTCATTTGAGAAGACACAATGGTGCATAATTTCTCCTTCTTTCTTAAATTCCTCAAGGCTTTTCAACGGTATCACCACTATCTTACCATCCGACAGTTTCAAATCAAAGAATTTCGATTTCTCCTTAATGTAGTCTTCGGCATATTTCTTAAGTTCAAGCAAACGCTGCATATCACGTGCCTTGCGTGCCTTTTCATCATCACGCTTTTTCTTTGCCACATATAAGTCATGGGCTCTTTTCAGATTCGTAGGGCAAACATAGTAAGCGTTATGCAGGTCTTTATGATAACGTGCCAGCAAGTCCAAATAATCAAACCACATCGAAGCATCCTTTATCTTATACTTGTTCCGAAGACAGATTTTTATAGAAGGCCAATAGCTGCTCACTTTATAACTAAGACTGTACCAATGACTCAATAAATCATACCGCTTTGCTTTAAGAAGCGTTTCGAGTTTAGGATTAACAGGAATGGCATTAATTGCATCAAGAAATGACAGTCCATGAAGTCTGTAATCTATTCCCATCCTTGTATATTGCGGTTTGAATACAGAATCTGGATGGTACTTATCACAGTAAACATCATTATCTTCGATATAATAATACGATCCCACAGTCTTGTTACGAATTTCAAGATTTCCACACCAACCACTACAGCCTGTATTTCTTGCAAGAGCCATCACTTCCCGTTTTCCATCGTCTTTAATCCAATGTTGAAGCACTTCCCGAATAAAATAATGAGGTTCCCTGCCTTCACGATAATAAGCATATAGTTCAAAGCATCGGATAACCTGGAACTCTTCACATATATCTGCCTTTCCTATCCTTATAAATTGCTGATTAGTACGTTTCCTCGACCATTCTATTTTTAAGGATGCACCGCAATGAGGACAAACAGCACGCTTGCGATTTACAAGTTTTGTAGAAAAACGTTCTCCACATTCCATACATACGACACGGGACTTGGTAGCATATCCTATATGGTCCAGACAATCATTATTAGCCCACTCAGTTATCATACTTTTTATATCGGGTAGCTGGCTACTCAAACCAACTACCCTAAATTGTAATTTCGTTCTCGGTTTCATAATCCTTCAAATAATGAGAATTGCAAAGAAGATGACTCGTTTTTCTTTCCTTTACGCCTGCTATTCATTTTTTCCGGACAACCGGTTTCTTTTTGAGGTGCAGTACCTACATCACTTTTAGGTGCCTGAGAAGTGGCTGCTTTGTAATTGGTCTGCTTATTAACTTTAATGTCGTCTTCATCATAGTAATGTACTGCAAGACCGAAAACCTCATCGTCAGACATACATACGGCATTACCGCGTTTCTTTGCCTCACTAAGAATATAATCAAAACATTCGTTTATATTCTTATTAGGTTTCGCATATACACTAGCGAAAAGAGGGTCATTCTTCGCCCGTTCTTCCAAATACGATTGGATGATCTGTTTGGGTGTCTTAGTTTTTTCCATAGCATTAATTATTTATAGACATCGGCATTAATAAGTAAGTAAGGCTGCGTTCTTCTTCATCGCAGCGAGATAAAACAGCCGCTCTTGACGGGTCCGTCATGGATATAGAAATGTCTTCTGAGGGAATACTATTCACAAGTTCTATCAAGAAACCGCTCTTAAATCCTATCTCAATGGCTTCACACCCATTCTGCAAAATCACAGTTTCTTCCGCAGACTTGGAAAAATCGAAATCATGGGCAGTTATAAGCAGGGAGCTCTTATCGAATTTTAGGATAACCAAAGAAGAAGACATATTGCAGAATACCGAAACACGCTTTAAAGCCGCCAATAAGTCATTTCTTTTTAGAACTACTCTCTTGGACTGATTTTGAGGAATGACCGCACGATAATTGGGATATCGTCCTTCTAT
>NZ_JBCODG010000064.1:0-7904 GCF_040928965.1 Bacteroides sp. 2201st1_D9_2201SCRN_220225
GCGGGGAAGTGTACAGCGGCATTGCGATATTCAACGCCCTGCGCCATAGCCAGGCCGACATCCGCATTTATGTGGATGGCATAGCCGCCAGCATGGCCAGTGTGATAGCCCTTTGCGGCAAGCCCGTAGAAATGAGCAAATATGCCCGTCTGATGCTGCACAGTGTGAGCGGCGGGTGTTACGGCAACAAGCAGGACCTGCAGCGTTGCATGGAAGAGATAGAAAGCCTGGAAGGCAGCTTGAGTGAAATCTATGCCGAGCGGCTGGGCATGAGCAAGGAAGAAGTGAAACAGACCTATTTTGACGGCGAGGACCATTGGCTGACCGCCAAGGAAGCCCTGGACCTTGGTTTCATAGACGACATCTATGATGCAGACCCCGTGCCGGCAGACAGTACACCGGCGCAGATATATACTTTATTCAATAACCGGCTCGTTGAGCCACAAAAAAACAGAGAAGACATGAATCTGGAAGACGTAAAGAAACGCCCGCGCTTCAAGGACTGCGCGAGTGATGCGGATGTGTTCCGCCTGATGGACCAACTGGAGGAAGAGGCAGGCAAGGTACCTATCCTTACGAAAGAGAACACCGACCTGAAGGCCAAGGTGAAGACCTACGAAGACAAGGCTGAAGCCGAAGACCTTGCCGCCCGCAAGCAGCTGCTTGACGCAGCCGAGCAGGACGGTCGCATTGATGCGACTACCCGCCCCATCTACGAAAACCTTTTGGCCAATGACCGCGAGAACGGCGAAAAGGCCCTGGCCCAACTGCCGGTAAAGCGCCGTGTGATGGAAGACCTGCATCTGGAACCGAATGGTGAAGAAAGCCCCTGGAACAGGCGTATGCGAGAAATTAAGGACAAACGTAAAAAGTGATTGAACTATGGCAATAATTGTAAGAAACACGAATTACAGCGGCGAGGTACTGGAACAGTTGCTGACGCTTGCCGCTACGAGCAATGAGATTGTGGAAAAGGGGCTGATCATGGTGATTCCCGGTGTGGAGAAGAAAATCAGCCTGCCGCGCCTGAAGACCGGCAAGATGCTCCAGAAGCGCAAGGAGAACCCCGGCGTGGAGGATTCGAAGGGCAACTTCAACTACGACGAAAAGAGTCTTGACCCGGTGGACTTCATGGCCTTTACGGTGTTTAACCCCCGCACGTTCGAGAACATCTGGCGCAAATGGCAGCCGAAGGGCAACCTGGTATTCTCGGAACTTCCGCCCGAAGCGCAGAACGCCCTGCTTGCCGAGTTGGCCAAGCGGGTACAGTTTGAACTGGGTGACCACTATGTGAACGGTGAATATGGGGATGATGACGACCACTTGTTTAACGGCATCCTGACCCAGATGGCCAAGGATACTGAGGTGATTGTGGTGGACAGCGCAGAATCGACCATGCTGGGCAGACTGAAAGCCATGCGTGCGAAGATTCCCGTGGCCATCCGCAACAACCCGGACCTCCGCATTCTGATGAGCGTGAACGACTTTGACAAGTATGATGACGAGCTGACCCAGCGCGAGTCCAAGAACACGAGCGAAACCGATGTGAATGCCCGTCGCTACAAGGGCATTACCATTGAGACGCTTGCGGCCTGGCCCGATGATCTGATTGTGTGCACCCTCTGTTCGCCCGATGCCGGCGGCAACCTGTTTGCGGCTGTGAACCTGCAGGACGATGAAGACGTGATTCAGATTGACAAGATCTCGAACGCGAGCGAACTGTACTTCTTCAAGATGCTGATGAAGGCTGACACGAACATTGCCTTCGGTGAAGAAGTGGTGGTGCTGGACAAGCGAAGCAACCCCGTGTTCAAGGCGAGCGAGAAGAAGATTTCAGTTGACCCTGCCAGTGTGACCCTTGAGGCAACCGGTGGCAGTGAAGAAGTGACCGTGACCGCCAGCGGAGAATATGAGATAGGCAGTGCCCCTGCCGGCTTCAAGGTGGAAGCGACGGATAAAGGCGTGAAGATTTCGGCCGGTGCAAACAGTGGCAGTCAGAAAACCGGTACACTGACCCTTACGCTCAATGCCGACCGCAGCAAGACGGCCAAGATTACCATTACCCAAAACCAGAAAGGATAAGATGGTATGGCAAAATTGAAGTATCTGGTAATTCACTGTACGGCAACCCCGGAGGGGCGTGAGGTATCATCGGCGGACATCCGGAAGTGGCACACTTCGCCCGTAAGCCAGGGTGGCAGAGGTTGGAAACAGGTGGGCTACACCGACCTGTTCCACCTGCAGGGCGGTGTGGAACGCTTGGTGAACAACAACGAGGATGCGCAGGTGGATCCCTGGGAAGTGACCAACGGAGCCAAGGGGTACAACAGCGTGAGCCGCCACATTGTGTATGCCGGCGGTGTGGCCAAGGACGGCAAGACCCCGAAGGACACCCGCACCGGCTGCCAGAAAAAGGCACTGGAGAAGTATGTGAAGGACTTCCATCGCAGATTCCCGGATGTGCGCATTGTGGGACACAACGAGCTGGCGGCCAAAGCCTGCCCCAGTTTCGATGTACAGAAATGGCTGAAAGAAATAGGTATTAACCAATAATAAAAGAAGCAATCAATGAAACGAATTATGCTGTTTATGATGCTGATGCTGGGAACAGTATCGGCTGTGATGGCCCAAGGGGCCGATGTTCCGGCAACGGACTATGACGCAATGATTGGCACCTTTGCCGGTTTCGTCGGCGGTGTGGTGGTGCTTACTGAAGGGTTGAAAGGTTTGTTCCCCAACATGAAAGGCTGGGTGACGCAGCTGGTGAGCTGGTGTGTGGGCTTGGTGTGCGCGATGCTACTGTGGTGGCTTGATGCCGGATTTGTGAGTGATGTGAGCTGGGACATTGCCTTGCTCTATGGTTTTGGTGCCTCACTTGTAGCCAATGGGGTAGCCGACACGGGACTGGTGCAATGGGTTATCGGACTATTCCGAAAGAAACGCGAGGAAGCAGAATAAAAGGTTGACTGACTAAAAAACGGGTGGTATGGACTTTAGCGAGATCATGAACATTATTCTTAGCGGCGGCCTTGTGGGCACTGTAGCAGCCATCGGTTCCCTGCGTGCTACGGTGAGGAAAGCGAAAGCGGAAGCGATGAAAGCCGAAGCCGACGCAGAGGGTGTGCGTGTGGATAACGCAGAACATGCCACCCGCGTTTTGGTGAGCAATATTGTGGTACCCTTAAAAGAAGAACTGAATGCAACAAGAAAAGACCTGCAGGCCAACAAGCGCGAAATGGCGCGACTGCGCAAGGCCATTGACACTGCCAACAGTTGCCGCCATCATGATGACTGTCCTGTGCTTGGCGGGCTGCGCAAGCAGCAGGAAGAGCACGACGGTGGAGAAGATACAGACGGAATCGGCAAGCACCGACAGCGCGAGCGGAAGCCGACGGGCGGGACTGGTGATGGCGGGTATACCGGCGAGTTCGGTGAAGCTGTCTATACCTGCGGACAGCCTCCGTAAACTTCCTGAAGGTGCCGTGTACCGTGGCAAGAGCGGACAGGCGAATCTGACCGTAGGCAGCGACGACAGCGGGAACATCGTGGCCGAAGCCTCGTGTGACAGTCTGCAGCAGCTGGTGCTATGGTATGAAGAAGAGCTGGCGCGCATCCGTAGCGAAACCAAGAGCGAAATTTCAAATGACGTTCAAACAGTAGAAAAACGCCCTCCGAACCGGATGCGGACGTTTATCACAGGTGTATTGGCCGGCTTATTGGCCGGTGTGTTATTAACCATCAAACTTTATAAACGATGAACAAGAATTTCATGTACGGCATAGGAGCCGTAAAGTATAAGGATTTCACAATCGGGTATATTGAAAAGAACTCGTTTGACCTGGGCGGCAAGAAACCCGAGGCCGCGAAGATCGAGGCCGAACAGGTGCAGGGTGCCCCGGTGCTGGTCATCCCACAGAGTAACGGCGGCATCGCCCCGACGTTCAATGTGATCCAGATGAACTATTCGAACCTGCACAAACTGCTTGGCGGCAGCCTGCATTATAAGAAAGAAGACTCGGAAAAGAAAACTCCGATCGGCTGGACAGCCCCGTCGGAGGTGCTTGTCATGCAGGGACCATGGGAACTCTCCCTCGTGTCCGGACAGAGCGTACTGATTCCCAACGCCACGCTGCTTTCCAATCCTGCAGGCAAGCTGACCCTTACAGAAACCTCCAAGATAGAGGTTACGCTCGAAGTGGCGATGCCGGAGGACGGTTCGCAGCCTTACGGCGTGTTCGATACGGAAGCAATACCGGACGAGTGGGGGCAGTACAAGCTGCCGCCGGCGGAAGCCGCGGCTGCAGCATCGCTCCAAAGTGAGGAGGGCTAACGTATGGCTGACCGTTTGGAACAACTGATAGAGATGGAGTGTGCGGACGCGCTGCTTGACAGCGGCGTGTCCGTACCTCTTAAAAGGTGGAAGCTTCCGTGGCTGAAACGCCCGGTGGAGGTGCGTGTGACGATGAAGCGTCCGAGGCTGCGGGGTCAGATTCTGCTGGCGCGGGAATACCTGAAGACGGGTGTCAAACCCGATTGGCAACCGAAGGACAAGACCGAGGAACTGGCCTTTGTGGCGGAGCATGGTAAGGCTGTGAGCCGCCTGCTGGCCTATACGGTATGCCGGGGATACGTGTCGCGGCACGTGGGCATCGGGGTGACAGCGTGGGTACTGCGGAACTTTGTGGAGTGGCGTTATCTGACGGCCATGTTCCGAACATTCGAGCGTCTGATGGGCACGAAGGATTTTATGCGTATTATCAGCTCGACAGCGCGGGCGAACCCGATGACTCCGAGACTGAGCCAGGCAAGGAAGGGGAGTTAAGAACCCGGTATGAAGGTTCCCATAGCCCTTTCGGCTTCGTGTGGCAGATTGCATCGGCGACCGGCTGGAGCGTGGATTACATCCTTGATGGGGTGAATTACCAGACGCTGATCATGATGCTGAGCGACGCGCCGCGGTATGTGCGGAAAAAGCAAGGCGGCGGAAACGGTGCTCCCAGACCGGAACACAGCGCCGAGGATGAAGCGAACGATATAGTAGGATTTTTTCAAAGCAAACTGGAATGAGCAAACCTGTAGAAGTTGAATTTTTGATGAAGGACAAACTCACGCCCGGCATGAACAAGGCCGAACGTGAGGCGCTGGAACTGCGTAATACCGTCAGGCTGCTGGAGGCTGAACTGGAAAGGCTGCGCCTTGCCGGGGAGACGGCTGCCCCCAATCTGGACCAGAGTGCCAATATCGCGCAGATCCATGCACTGGAGAAGCAGCTTGAGGAATTGCGCGGCAAACTGAAACTGCTGCAGGAGGAATCGGAATCCGTGCAGGTCACCCCTGCAGACATGCCCAATGCACAGCGCCAGTTCAACGGGCTTCACAACAGCATCCAGCAGATGGCCCGTGAAATGCCTTCTTTGGCCATGGGACCGCAGATGTTCTTTCTGGCCATATCCAACAACCTGCCGATTTTTACGGACGAACTGGCCCGTGCCCGTAAGGAATATGATGAGCTGCAGAAGTCAGGCAAGAAAGGCACACCGGTATGGAAACAGGTCCTGTCCTCGCTCTTTTCCTGGCAGACGGCCATGACCACCGGCATCATGCTGCTGGTAATGTACGGTGATGAAATCTGGGATTGGACGAAAAACCTGTTCAGTGCCAAAAAAGGCGTGGATGAATTCAACGTATCAGTCAAGGAAATGACCGAGATAGAGAAGGACGGCCGTGCCCAGATGGTGCGTACCCGCTTCGAACTGAAATCGGTCATCGATGAAATAAAGAACTTCACCGGCAGCAAGGAACAGGAAAAGGCGAAGGTAGAGGAACTGAACCGCAAGTACGGGGAATCTTTCGGGTATTATAAAACACTTTCCGAATGGTATGATACCCTTATCCAAAAGAGCGAGGACTATGTACAGGTCCTGCTGCACCAGGCCAATGTCCAGAACCTTGTAAAAAAAGCTGCAGAAGCCGATGAAGAGGTGAATAAAATCAAGGCGCAGAAACCGGAAGAGGCGGAAAGCGCCATGGGTTTTTTCGGGAAATGGGGACAATATATCATGCAGTCAAGCATGGCAGAATCCGGGCAGTTCTATGATGCACAGGCTGCCATTAAGAAACATGATCAGGAAGCTTATGACATACTGTTGAAAAATGCCGAAAACAAACGCGACGGTTATCTGAAAAAAGCGGAGGAAGAGGTAAAGAAAGCGGCAGAAGCAGCCAAAAAAGGAAATATCGGCGGACATACCGACCCCGAACAGTCCGGGAAGAATCCGGAAGCGGAAGCCAAGCAACGGCTTGCCACAGAGCGCAGGCTGGCGCAGGATCTTGCCGCCCTGCAGGCCGAGAACCGGAAGGAAGAGATAGACCGTATGCAAGCCGGTACCGAAAAGAAACTGGCACAAATCGAATATGACTATAACGCCCGGAAAGAAGAAATAAACCGGCAGGAAGCCGACTGGAAGCGTGAGAACAAGGAAGCCGGTCTTTCCACCGGAGATAACGGACTTACCCGGGAGCAACAGGATGAACTTGAAAAAGCCCGTGCCTCAAACACCGAGTCAAGGAAAAAAGCGGAGGCGGACGTGTACAGGGAAGAGGCGGAAGCCATGCGTGACTATCTGAAGGAATACGGGACCTTCCAGCAGCAGAAACTGGCCATCGCTGAAGAATATGCCGAGAAAATCCGCAAGGCACAGTCCCAGGGAGAAAGGCTGACTTTGGAGAAGCAGCGTGATGCGGCTGTGCACAAAGTGGACATGGAAGCCCTTACCCAGAAGATAGACTGGGGAGCAGCGTTCGGGGATTTGACCGGTCTGCTTGCAGACCAGATGAAGAACCTGCTTGGCGAGCTTAAACAGTATGTCAAGACGGATGAGTTCAAAAAAACGGGAGCCGCAGACCAGCAGGTCGTTTACGATGCCATCGAACGGATTCAAAGCATGCTCCCCGGTGGCAACGGGACATTGGATTTTGCCCGGCTGCAAACGCAGATGCACGCTTTGGGGGATGCCGTAACACGCGTGCAAAATGCGGAACTGCAGCAGGAAGCGGCATTCATTCGGTTAAAAGCAGCGCAGACCGATTACAACAAGGCTCTTGAAAGCGGTAACCAGGCAGAAATAGAACGTACTAAAATCGCTCTTCAAATGGCCCAATCGTCCAGCATTTCAGCTGACGAAGAATACCTGAACGCCACCTCTGAAATGAAGGCGCTTGCCGGGGAGGTGAAAAGTGCCTCCCGGGACACGGTTGACGGGTTGAACATGGTATCCGACGGGTTGCACGGCTTTGCGAGCGGAACCTTGCAGGGATCATTTGAAGGAATCCAGAACATGCTTACCGGTCTTTCAAAACTGAATATCGGAGGCAAGGTCGGCGATGCCATCAGCCGGATGTCCGAAACCCTGTCAAGTGCCGGAGTCATCGGACAAATCATATCGGCCATTCTCTCCATACTGGATTTGCTGAAAGACGGTATTGGCCCGATTATCTCATCATTGATAGATACCATTTTCAATGCGATAACCGGAATACTCGACAATATCCTCAGCGGAGACCTGTTCAAACAGATAGGCGGTTCCCTTGTGAATGGTATCGGAGGACTGCTGAACACGGTGTCTTTCGGAGGTTTCAACAAACTGTTCGGCATCGGCGGGAACGCCAGGGAAGTGCAGGCGGCTATAGACCGTCTTACGGACCGGAACGAGAAACTGCAGACTTCCATCGAAGACCTGACCGATACCATTAAGGCAAGCAAGGGGACAAAATCGGTGGAAGCTTACCGGGATGCTTACAAATACCAAAAAGAAACGAATGCAAACTATCTGCAGATAGCAAAGGAACAGGCACGCTACAGCGGAAGTCACCACAGCTGGAACTACTACTGGGGCGGTTTCAAC
>NZ_JBCODG010000064.1:8055-27623 GCF_040928965.1 Bacteroides sp. 2201st1_D9_2201SCRN_220225
GGCTATGGCGGGCGACTGACCGAGAAACTGGATGACTACATAGACCAGGCCGGCAAGCTGGAGGAACTGACCGACCAGCTGTATGAAGGGCTGACGGGCATTTCGTTCGACGGTATGTACAGCAGCTTCATCGACAACCTGATGAACATGAAGTACGGTGCCAAGGATGCGGCGGAGGATATATCCGAGTACTTCATGCGGGCGATGCTGAGCAACAAGATCGGTGAGATGTACAGCGACAAACTGAAAGGCTGGTGGGAGAAGTTCGGCAAGGCCATGGAGGACAACGAACTGACCGAGGCGGAACGGAACGCGCTGATGGAAGAGTACATGCAGTATATGGATGAAGCCCTTGCCCTGCGTGACAACCTGGCGGCAGCCACCGGTTATGACAAGACGCAGCAGGGCGGTACGAGCCAAAGTGCGAAAGCGGGCGGCTTTACGGCCATGACGCAGGACCAGGGCACGAAGCTGGAGGGCATGTTCACCGGCGGGCTGCAGCACTGGAGCAGCATGGACGACCGGCTGGAAAGCGTGGTGGAGAAGATGGACACGGCTGAAGGGCATCTGGCCCGGATAGCCGAGAACACCGGTGTGAGCGCCGGACACCTGGGCGAACTGAAGGAAGTGATAAAGAAAATGATACGTGACGGACTAAAAGTGAAGTGATATGGGCAATATACTGAGCGGACTGGTGCTGGTGAACGGCACGGACATCTGGACGGAATACGGCGTGTTCCTGGTGGAAGACCGACGCGGGGGCATGGAGAACCTGACGGCCATCCTGACCCCGAGCAAGGCCAAGAAGGATACGGCTGTGGACATACGGGAAGAGCACGGGGAAAAATACAGCCCCGTGCTGACCCCACGGAATGAAGCGCGTGACGTGACGCTGCATTTTGCGCTTTACAACAAGACCCAGGCAGGCTGGATGAAGCAGTACTTTGCCTTTGTGAATTTCCTGAAGCAAGGGAAGGACGGCTGGCTGGAGATCCGTTTCCCCCAGCTGGATCTGCAGCTGCGGGTGAAGTATGCCGACTGTACGAAGTTCACCCCGCTGACCTATCTGTGGACGGAAGGTGTGCATGCCGGAAAGTTCCGGGTAAAGTTCCGGGAACCGAAACCGATTATATAACCATTCAAACGCTATTAGAATATGCTTCTAACGATATATGATAAAGCCGGAACCAAGCGTGCGGATGTGGCCGTGAACGACAGCTCGACGCAAAGCAAGGAAGTGCAGGGAGACAATGTGCTTTCCCTGTCGTTCAGCTATTATGCCTTCCTGCCCCTGGATGTGAACGACTACACGGACTATCTGGGCGAACGGTACTGGCTGACAGAACGCTACACGCCGAAGCAGGTGAGCGATGGTGAATGGGAGTATAACCTGAAGCTGTACGGTATCGAGAGCCTGATCAAGCGGTTCCTGGTGCTGGAGACGACGGACGGGGACACCAACCCCCTGTTTACCCTGACGGCCACGCCCCGCGAGCATGTGGCGATGGTGGTGAAGGCTATCAATAACGGCATGGGCCACATTACTGACTGGAAGACGGGTACGGTGGAAGGTACGGAGCTGATCACGATAGACTACGAGGGGATGTACTGCGACGAAGCGCTGAAAGCCATCGCGGAAAAGGCAGGCGGCAAGGTGGAATGGTGGGTTGAGGGGCAGACTGTGAACGTGTGCCGCTGCGAACACGGGGAAGAAATCACCCTTGGCTATGGCAAGGGGCTGACCTCCCTGGAAAGAGATACGAGCAACACGGCCAAATTCTATACGCGCCTGTTCCCGGTAGGCTCGACCCGCAACATCGATGCGGAGAAATACGGCAGCCCGCGTCTGATGCTTCCCGGCGGCAGGAAGTACATCGAGCAGGGCGTGGAGGAATATGGCATCTATGACCATTACGAGCAGGATGCTTTCAGCGGCATCTTCCCCCGTCGGGTCGGTACGGTGAGCTCGGTTCGCAGCGAGGAGGTGGCAGACGATGAAGGAAACAAATTCACCGTCTATTATTTCCGGGACGGGGAACTGGACTTTGACCCCAACCTGTACGAGCTGGCGGGTGAGACAAAACGTGTGTCGTTCCAGACAGGCGACCTGGCCGGACTCGGGGAGAGTGACGACCACTATTTTGAGGTGAACTACGACAGCGCGGCACGTGAATTCGAACTGATCACCATCTGGCCCTACGATGACGACACCCAGCTGCCGGGCGGCAAGCTGGTGCCCCGAGCAGGCGACACCTATATCCTGTGGAATATCCGGATGCCGGATGAGTATTACCGGCTGGCCGAAGAGGAGTTTGCGGTTGCGGTGGACGAGTACAACCGGGACCACTGGCTGGACATTGCCGCCTACAAAGCCCCGACAGACCCGGTATACATCGAGGAGCACGGCATAGACCTGTTTGTGGGCAGACGGGTGAAGCTGGAGAGCCGGAAGTATTTCCCGGAAAAAGGCTACCGTCAGAGCCGTATCACCAAGATCAGCCGCAAGGTGAACGAACCCGGGCAGATGGACATCGAGATAAGCGATGCGCTGCAGGTGGGCAAGTTCGACAAGGTGACGGACAGCATCGGTGCGCTGAAAAGCTATACGAAATCAAAGACGGAAGGCGCTGCCCTTCCGGACATCATACGAAGCTGGGACAAGACGCTGCCCACGGACAACAACCTGTTTTCCGCCCGGCGCAGCCAGAAAGAGTTCCTGAGCAAGAACCAGCCGGACACAGCCAAAGAGTCCATCCGCTTCCTGAAGGGTGTGAGCTTTGGCGAGGCTGCTGGCGGCAAGCCCTGCGGCATCGTGGATGGTGAGGGCAATGCCGAATACTTGACTGCCGTGATCCGCGAACTGCTGCGCAGCACGGAGTTTGTGGACGGGCTGACCGGTGAGGGCTGGCAGCTGTGGATTGACCAGCTGACCGGACTGACAAACCTGACGGTGGACAAAGTGACTGCCCGGCAAAGCCTGGTGGCGCTGGAACTGCTGATCGAGAAGGTGCGCAGCGTGTGCGGCCAGCTGGTGGTGTCCGCTGCCAACGGCAAGATCAAGGACGTGGTGAAGCAGGGCGACAACTACCGCATCGTGTTTGAGCAGGAATCGGGCTTTGTGGCCCATGACCTGATGCGCTGTGCGGTTACGGGTGGTAAGAAACTAAAAGCATACTGGGTGGAGGTGGCTTCGGTGATAGCCGGCGGTGTGCTGGTCCCGGTAAGCGAGTTTGGCGGGGTGAAGCCGGAGGCAGGCGATGAGTGCGTGCTGATGGGCAACACCGAAAACCCGCTCCGGCAGAACCTTATATCCATTGCGGCCACGGAGGACGGGCAGCCCCGTATCGACATTCTGGACGGTGTGAAGGCCAAGAACTTCAACGGCTGCCTTCGTTGCCGGCTGGGTAAGCTGGACGGCATCAGGAGCAGCGCTTTCCCGGCAGACAAACAGCCGAAAGGAAACGGCCTGTATGCCGACAACGTGTGGCTGAAGGGTACGTTCGTGTTGATGACGGGCGAGGACATCCTGACGCGGTTTGAGATAACCGAGGGGAAAATCCATTCAGCCGTGGAAAGCTTGCGCAAGGAAATACGCGAAGAACAGAGTTATCTGGACAACAGCAGTTTTGCCGACGGCATGGACAAATGGAAGACGGGCAGCAAGGCTACGCTGTTCACCCTGGGCGGACGCTGGATCTGGGCGAACGGCGGTCCTTACGGTACGAAGCCGGACGGCCATGCCGAGATACGGACCGAAGGCAAGGTGCCTTATGCCTATATCCGGAACAGCTATATCATGCAGAAACTGGAGGACTTCCGGCTGGTACCGGAGTACCGGCAGACGAACAGCCAGGGCGAACGGGTGCCCGGCGTGGTGTATCTGTCGTTCAGCTACCAGGTTATCAAGGCCGGAAGGTTGAAAATAGAATTTGTGAACGCTGATAAGACCGGGTTTGAGAACTTCAACATGTTCGGCCATGAAGAGGACCTGCCCGTTGGCGGTGAGAAGATGTTCACGTTGGACGGACTTTGGAACGGCACTGGCGACTTCAAGCTGTCGTTTACGGGCGTGATTTACATTTCGCTGCTGGTGTTCAGCACCAACAAGGCGGACGCACTGGCCTATAAGTACCGTACACTGTTCGAACAGAGCGACCGGCTGGTAAAGATTTCAGCGGCGGTCTTCGACAAGGACGGTAATGCGCTGAAAGAGACGGGGCTTGTCATAAAGCCTGAAGGTTCCGGTCTGTATGCGCAGGACAATACAGGAAAGATTGCCCTTATCGGGGTGAGCGTGGAGGAAGAGGACGAGTACGGAAATACCGTGAGCAAAATCAAGCTGACAGCCGACCATATACAGCTGGAGGGACTGGTAACGGCCAACGGCAACTTCAAGATACTGGAAGACGGCAGCATTGAAACGACCAACGGTAAGTTTACCGGAGAGATAGACAGCAGCAAAGGGAAAATCGGCGGCTTTGAGATAGGGAACGG
Organism: Bacteroides sp. 2201st1_D9_2201SCRN_220225; assembly: GCF_040928965.1. Taxonomy (NCBI): domain Bacteria; kingdom Pseudomonadati; phylum Bacteroidota; class Bacteroidia; order Bacteroidales; family Bacteroidaceae; genus Bacteroides; species Bacteroides sp. 2201st1_D9_2201SCRN_220225. Next base: position 12,550 of record NZ_JBCODG010000064.1, read on the forward strand.
CCGTATCGGTTCTGTGGCCGACTCTCACGGGAGCGGTGGCGGTCTTGCCATTTATGATGATTTTTTCCGTGTCGGCGGCAGCAAAGGATATGTGATGTTCGGTGATGATGTGATACCGTCTTCTGCAGGAGGAGCTTTTACCGCTGTCGGTCGTATCGTGAACTCAGCCCCCAATATATACGGGAATTACGGCTTCGACCAAGCGAACTATGGATTGTTTATAGATGTTACCGGCGGTACGAAGAACTACGGTATCAGCAGCAATGCGGCATTACTTGCCCCGGCGTTTATCAATACGAAAGCCAAGCTGCTTACCTTCGGAAGTGGAAACTACACGGTGGATTTCTCACAACACAATATCATTTTGATGTATTACAATGAACCCAACTACAGTAAGGTAGAGGTTACGCTGCCGTCGGAAAGTTCTGTGGCATACAAGTTCGGCATGAGTTACTTGCCTACCGATTTTGCAGCCATTGTCACGTTCAGGGTCAGACCCGGTTCAAAGAATATCATACTAAAAGGTATCTATAACCACAATGAAGATTTGCAAAACTACGAGATGGCATCCGGGGACTCCGTAACGGTACTTATTACAAAAGCGGACGGATTCCGTTACCAGATATTGAATCATTCATCCTAAAAAACAGATATATATGAAAAAGTTAGATTTCAGGAATTTCAGCGTTCCCACCGGAATAACCCGTCAGACGAGGGAGGTTTTCGATGCACGTGAGCAGATAGCCGATTTGCTGTATACGCGTGTCAGTGGCATCAAGGCCCATCGGCTTGCGTTCAAGATTTTCGAGAGTACCGGCGAGACCGAGTTCAGCGATGAGGAAACCGGGATGATACACATGGCGGTGGAACGCTATTGTCTTCCCAATGTGATAGATGCCCTGAACGAAATCCTGGGCGGGTCAGAAACCGATAAAAACGAATGAGTATGGCAGAAATGACACAAGAAGAACTGGTTCAGGAAGTGCTGGACCGTGTACTCCAGAGTTCTACCGGCGTGGAGGACTTGGAGACCGTCACCTCGCTGAGCGGTGTGAAATCACTGCCCGGGGAGAAGGACGGCAAGATGGTGAACGTCCCCCTGGAACTGATAGGGAAGCCTGCGAGCGATGCCGCCGCCCGTGCCGAGGCTGCCGCCAAGAAAGCGGAAGGAGCCGTAGCCGGACTGGAGGAAAAGACCCAGGCCGCCACGGAAGCGGCCACCAAGGCCAACGAAGCGGCAGCCAAGGCAGAAAACGCCGCTGCCAAGGTGGAACAGACTACGGCAGCAGCCATCGGCGGGGCTACCGCACGCTTTTCCTCATGGATGGAAACAGGCAACGTTTTACCTGACAAGAGTACCAAACCGGGCGGCAGCGTAGTGTATGTAGCGGATGCCGGGAAGTTCGCCTACCACATGGACTCCACCCTGTACGGGGACTGGGATGTGGCGGGTGTGCCTCCTGCCGGCATATTCATGAATGCGGACCGGACAGCCATCCTGCCGGACAAGCTCTACCTGCTGGGTGATGCCGTATATACCGGAACAGGCGGCAGCCTGAGACTGCTGGCCTACCGGCATGAGGTGATGAGCGGGGAAGCTTACGAGGCGCTGCAGGACAAGGATGCGAATACGCTGTATCTGATTTATGAGGAGGATTGACGATGATAACCATAGGCGGTAAGGAAATAACGGCTGCGTATGTGGGGAAACGTGCCCTGTCGGCTGTCTATGCCGGGGCAAGACTGGTGTGGTCTGCGATAAGCAGCTGTTTCGGACTTGGATACTGGAAAGGCGACGAGCCGTGGAACGGATCGGACGCATGGAACGGTAGCAGTAAAACTGATAAATGAATGATTATTATAAAAGGACAGTATTATGGCAAAAAGGAAAATAAGCGGAATCATCAACGCGACCGAGCATCCGATGAATCTTGAAACACCATGGAATCAGAAACAGCCGGACGGCACCTATCATGCCTATGCAGGCGATGACATCGAAGCGTTCCTGAAGAAGGAACTGTCAAACCGTACCCCTACCGAGGAACTGGTGAGCGGCGAGACGAAACCTCCTACATCCGGAACGGTGTTCGATGCGATGGTGGGTACGGTGACGGACGTGGATGTGCAGGACAGCGAGGACGGCACCCAGTACGTGATGACCGTCAAGCAGAAGGACAACCAGGGCGGCGAGAGCTCGAAGGAAGTGCGCTTTTCCAAGTACACGGACGATGACAAGGTGGTGGTGAACATCGACCTGACGGACAGCGGCGGTGCGGGACTTCCCGCCTCGCAGTATCTGGCACTGGGCAGCGGCTTTGTGGTGAAATACTCCGTAGGTGTGGGCACTGCCGGTGGCGGTACGGTGGACGGCTACAGCGACCTGAAAGCCCGTGTAATCGTGAAACGCGGTTCGACCGTCATCAGTGAGTTCCGGGATGCGGAGTTTGTGGGCGTTACAGCCGGACAGAGCTATACCTTTGACGCTTCGCCCTATCTGAAGGATGCCACTGCCTATACCGTACAGGTGGAAGCGCAGGCAACTTACCAGGACGGCACGCTGATGAAGACGGCCACGGCCAAGGTGACCATGGTGGCCATGGAGCTGGAGACCACCTACTCGGCGGGCAACGGGCTGGCCGACGGGGGATATAAAAATGACGTGAACATCCCCTTTACTGCCAAGGGCACGAGCGGTGAGAAGAACATCTACTACCGCGTGAACGGCGGACAGGCCTTTACCCTCGGTCTTTCGGCCGGCAGCGGTGTGCAGCAGAAGAACGTGACCATCCCCCTGACACAGATGCAGGAGGGTACGAACGTGGTGGAAGCCTACGCGCAGCATGAGAACTCCGGTGTGGTGAGCCGGGTGCATTACATTACGCTGCTGAAGGCAGGCGGAGGTGTGACAGCGTATGCCGGCCTGATGTTCAGCCACCGGGCAGCGGGGTTCCAGCGTGACTGGAAACACCCGGTGCTGGAGGCAGAGCAGTTCACGGCATGGAACTTCACGTATGCCGGCTATGACCGCGATGCGTACACGGCCCGTGTGAAAGTGACCGACCGGGGCAGCGTGGTGAAGGAAGACCTGCTGCAACGCGGTGAGACCGGCAGCTACGGACGGACGAACGTGAACGTGGAACCGTTGGACTACCGTGTGTCATGCGGCGATGCCGTGCTTGAGGTGCAGGTGAACACCACATCGCACCCGGACATTGAAGCCACGCTGGCACCGGATGCCGTGTGTACGTTTGACGCCTTCGGGCGAAGCAACACGGAAAACAACCCGGCAAGCTGGGTGAGCGGTGACAAGCGTATGGAGTTCCGGGACGTGCTGTGGAGCGTGAACGAATATGGTGCCGGTAGCGGCTGGCACAAGGACCGCCTGCTGCTGGCCGGTGGTGCAGGTATGACCCTGACCGCTGACGGCGGTTACCGCCCCTTCAACGAGGCGGACAAGCCCGAGGGATTTGCCATCCGTGACGTGGGCATGACGCTGGAGATAGAATACAGCACGGCCAACGTGACGGATACGGATGCCGAGCTGATCACCTGCCTGGGGCAGCTGGACAACGGCAACCGGTACGGGCTGATTGTGACTCCGGAAGAGGCCAAGTTCCTGACCGGTGTGGTGACCGAGGCGATGGATGCCGGACAGATGCTGCGCTATGAAGACTCGGTGGGTACCAAGTTCCAGCCGGGTACGAATATCCGCATTACCTACGTGTTCTATCCGAACGTGCAGACCAACGAACAGCGCACGCTGATCGGTTTCTATGTGAACGGTGAAGAGTCGGCTGCTTCCAAGTGGCTCGACAAGGTGAATTTTGACATTCAGAGCCAGTTGGAATTTAAGTCGGCGGGTGCCGACCTGAACGTGAAGAGCGTGCGTATCTATAACAAGGCGCTGACCTCGGACGAGGTGCTGAACAACTACATCGTGGACCGCAACCACCTGGAGGATGCCGACGGGGAACCGGGCGTGCGCTCACTGGATGAGGACAACCGCGTGCTGAATGAAGGAGATACGGTGAGCATGGAGAAGCTGATGGGGCTGATGAAGAAGCGCCGGAACTCGATCCTGGTACTGATAGGCACGGGCAGCGTGGGCAGTGAGGTTCCGAGCGACAGCGACACGCTGAACGTGGTGGATGCACTGGCCCAGCTGAACGACAAGAAGGCCAACAAACTGGTAAGGGAGGTCCGTTTCTATAACGGAGAGGACAGGACGCTTGACTTTATCCTTACCAACGTATATGTCCGTATTCAGGGTACTTCTTCCGTGAACTATGCCAGAAAGAACTTCCGTTTCTACTTCCAGAAGACGGCAAGCGGCTGGACGGTTACATTGAGCTACGGGGAGATTGACGGAAACGGCAGGCAGAAGAATCCGGTGGTAACTACCGGCAAAAAAAATCTCTTCAAGTTACGCAGGAACTCGGTAGGCGCGAAGCTGGCATGTTCCAAATGCGACTTCTCGGACTCGTCCATGACCACCAATACCGGAGGTGCGAAGCTTATCAATGACGGACTGAAAGAGATGGGGCTGCTTACGCCTGCCCAGCGTTACGCCAAAGACCATGGGCTGAAGGACGATTACCGTTCGGCCATCGACGGCCTGCCGTGCGACCTGTTCGTAGCGAAGAGTGCCGACGAAGACCTGACCTATTACGGCCAGTACAACATGAACAACGAGAAGAGCGACAGCTACCCCATCTTCGGGCAGGATGAGACCATCGGCGGCGAGAAATGGGGCGAGGGCGACACGCTGAACTACCTGGAAGCCGACGAGGAAGGACACAAGCAGTACCTGCCCGTCTGCTTCGAGACGCTGAACAACTCCAATCCGCTGTGCCTGTTCCACTGGTTGCCGAGTACCGAACCGGAGCATAAGGATTTCATGGACTACAACTTTGACGGAGGACTGGAATTTAATCATCCGAAAGATACCTTCTGGTCGGACGGAGGCGGTGACGCGGAGGAAGAACCGAACCTGAAAGACCACCTCGGTACCGGTGACAAGTACGACAAGATGTACAAGGCCACCGACCGCATGATGAGTTTCGTCTACCGGTGCGTAAAGGAAACGCCTGCGGGCAGGAACATGGTTTACAGCACGGAATCCCATTCGTTCGAGGGGGTGGACTATGAGGACGACGGCGACAAGTTCCCTACCGCCAAGTGGCAGAGCGATACGTTCAGGAAAGAGGCATCGAAGTATTTCGACCTTCCCCACCTGATTGCCTACTATCTGTACGTGCAGTTCAACCTCGGCGTGGACCAGCTTGCGAAGAACATGCTTATCCGCACATGGGACGGTGTGAAATGGTTGATTGACTATTATGACGGCGACTGCCAGCTCGGTTCTGACAACAAGTCGTTCCTGACCGGGAAGTATGACGACAACCGCCAGACGAAGCGCGACGGGGCTTATGTGATGCAGGGTCATAACTCGTGGCTGTGGAACCTCATCGTGGCCAATTGCTGGGACATGATTGTGGAGATTATGGTGAGCGGATGGAACGGGGGCGCAAGCTTCATGAGTGCTTTCAGTATCCAGAAAGCCATTGACCATTTCGATACCGAACAGATGAAGAAGTGGTGCTCGCGCCTCTATAACAAGTCCGGCATCTTCAAATACATCTATCCGTTCCTGAACGAAATGCCGGTGGGTGCGGACGGAGCCAAACAGACCTATCCGCAAATCTACGGTCTGAAGGGTTCGTTGAAAGCACACCGAAACTACTTCATCCAACGCCGGTATGACCTGAAGCAGGTGGAGTACGGCTATGTATCCACGCTGGGTGCCCAGTTCTACCAGAGTACGGCATCGCTGGACAAGGCCTACACGCTGAAACCGATGCAGTACCGTCTGACCATTCCGTACCGTGTGCAGCTTTCCACCAGCAACGGCGTGCAGGCCGACAGCGGCGTGGTGGATGCGGACGTGCTCCACTCGTTGCAGCTGACCCGTGCCTTCGGTGAAAATGACCCGTTGAAGATCATCGGTGCGGCGAAAGTCAAGGAACTGGTTTGGCATGAGGATGCGTTCGCAATCGGCTTCAACTTCGGTCTGCTGACCTCACTGGTAAAACTCGACATGAGCGTGGAGAAAGCCAGCGGTTACCGGAATGGCTCGTTCATGGCTTCGACGAACGGCATGCTGCTTCTGGAAGAAGTGAACATACGGAACAACCGGCTGGCCCGGAACGGGGACAACGGCAATGTGGCTACTTTGGACTTGAGCTGGCAGGGCCGCCTGAAGAAACTGGACGTGAGGGGTACGGGGCTGACCCGTGTGAAACTGGCCACCGGTGCGCCCGTTGTGCAGTTATGCCTGCCGGACACGATTGAGGAACTGTTCCTGGAATATCTGACCAAGCTGTCCGACAGTGGCCTGATACTGGAAGGCATCAATAATGTGCGGGGCTACCGCTACACCAACTGCCCCGGCATCGACGGGTTCGCTATGCTGGAACGCCTTCACCAGGCCAGACTGAACGGCAGCGGCAAGCTGGAACGCTTCGTGCTGGAGATAGACCGGGAAGACGACGGAACCCTGCTGAAGAAGTATTACGACTACGGAACGTATACGCAGACGGGTGCCGTGGATGACCGGCATTCGGGACTGAGGGGCAAGCTGACCCTGACGAAGTATCTGGCTGATGAGGAACTGGAGAAGTATGCCGCCCGTTATCCGGAACTGACCATCAAGCAGCCGCCCTATACGATGATTGAGTTTGACGACAGTGTGGCCGACGATGCCAATGTTTCGAACCTGGACAACAAGACGGGGTACAAATTCGGCAATACGTACAAAATGAGCGGGCATGTGAATGCCATCCTGTCCAAGCGCCACCGCGTATTGGCCAAGGTGACCAGGATGCCCACGAGCCGGAAGGTGGAGATAGCCGGGCAGCAGGTGGAAGTGAACAACCCGGACGGGGAGATGACCTATTTCCCCCTGCATGACGAAAGCTCGAACTTCTATGCCGATGCGGAGGATATGAACGATTGCACGGTGGCGAAGCTGGACGGCAGCGAGGGAGACTGGATGATGTATGAGCCGTTTTACTGGAGCAAAGGCATCAACGATTATTTGAACAACAAGAAGTACGCCTGCTACAGCAGTTATCCGGAGGACGAAATGCCCCCGATTCCGGACGCGACGGTACTGACACTGGATGCCATCAAGGAGACACAGGGCGGCTGGCTGGGTGAACGCAAGATCATGAGCGGCAAGCCCACGCTGATGGAATCCTATACGACGGACAAGGCTTATTCCGTGTGCAAAGTGGACGTGTCGGGTTACAGACGTGTCCGCTTCCCGAGCGTTCCAGGAACAGGGCTTATCGGCAGTGTGTTTGCTGATGCGGAGGGAAACATCCTGAAGAGTATTGTGGTGCCGACCATCGGCTTGAAATTTGAAGCCGGCATGTATCTGATAGCAGACGTTCCGGAACGTGCTACAGCCCTGCATTTCTCCATTCTGAACACGGCAGAGTTTGACTGCGTGGTGCTGAGCAACAGCGACAAGATAGAGGACATGGAACCGGATTGGGTGGCCAATGAGGAACATCTGTGTGCCGTTGTGGGCAGTTCTGTAGTGGGCAGCAAGTTGCGTGCCTGCATAACCGGAGCTTCGACCACGGCAAGCATGACATGGACGGACTTCCACTATTACAGCCAGCAGCGTGGCATGCAGCAGATAGATGCCCTGATGCACAGCCGCATCGCGAACCTGAGCTATGCAAAGTACGGGCGTAGGGACATGCAGGAACAATGCGGTGCCGGTCAGCATAACAATAACCGGACAACGGGTGGAACGGCCGACCATGGAATGACAGACACCATCGGCTATGACGAAGCGTATGTCATCAACAACAAAATCACGAATTCGCTGATTGACGGCTTGGTGCATCAGTATGCCTGGTATAAGAGCCGGGACGAATACGGACAGGCGACCGTGGTGCAGGTGAACAATATCTGCTGCCTGGGCTACGAGGACATCTACGGCAACAAGTATGACATGATGGACGGCGTGGATCTGCCGAATGACAGCGGCAACCAGGGCAAATGGCGCATCTGGATGCCTGACGGCAGTATCCGTATGGTACAGGGCAAGAAGGACAGCGGTCAGTGGATTACAGGCGTGGCGCACGGCAAGTATATGGACATGGTTCCGGTAGGTAATTTGAACGGATCATCTTCCACCTACTATACCGACATGTACTGGATAAGCACCGCTACAGTCCGTGTGGTCTCTCGCGGGTACGACAGTGCGAATGCGAATGGCGGTGTGTCGAGTGCGTATGCGAATTACGATGCTTCGTTTACGTATGCGCATGTCGGCTCGCGTCTGGCCTTCCGCGGCAAAATCGTCCGGGCGCAAAGCGTGGCAGCGTACAAGGCGATACGCGAGGTGGCGTAAGCGCAAAGCGCCAAAGCGTGGAGCGAAGCGACTAAAACGAAAGAACGGGATTCGGATGGTTTCCGAATTCCATTTAAAAGGTATTCAAATACCGGCGAAGCCGGTCGAAAAAATAGAATTTTGAGGTATATGAAAAAGATTATCGCATTTTTTAAAATGAGTAACCGTTACAAGCATCTTATCGGTGGTTTGATGGTAGGTCTATTGGGATTTACTCCTTGGACGGCCTTTTATGCTGCGGCCATTGCAGCTTCCTGTCTGGAACTGAAAGATACTCTTCGGGGAAGTCCTTGGGACTGGATTGATTGGGGGCTCACCGTCGCGGGTGGCAGTATATCCGTTTTATTTTGGATGATAGTGTAATTCGTTTATCTGTTTTGCCTGTTAAATCAGTAACTTTGCAAGCGGTAGAGTTCCCCAATAGTCCGTGTGGTCTATCGCGGGTACAACAATGCGAATGCGAATGGCGGTGTGTCGAATGCGAATGCGAATAACGATGCTTCGAATACGAATGCGAATGTCGGCTCGCGTCTGGAAATCTAACAAATCGGCGTACAGCAGCGGGGACGTGTCCCCGAAGCGGTGCCGAGGGGAGCAAGCCACAGCAACAGCACCAGAAAAGGTGGAAAGCTGAAAAATCACGCGTCGGGTGGAGTTTGGTAGGCTGTTATCAGTTCGAAGAAGTCAGACCCAGGGAAAGGAAGGCCCTCATCTTCCATGTTTATTAACCAATAGCTTATGCGCAGGGAAGGATATATTATCGAGGAAATCATCGAATACTCCAATATGTCGGAGGCATTCGATTCGGTACTTCGCGGAACCGATCGTAAGAGGTCAAGGCAGGGACGATTCCTGCTTGCCCATAGGGAGAAGATTATCACCGAACTGACGGCTTCCATTGCGGACGGCTCATTCCGGCTGGGCGGCTACCATGAGAGGGAAATTGAAGAATACGGTAAAAAACGTATTTTGCAGATCCTGTCCATGAAAGACCGCATCGCTGTGTTTGCCATCATGAATGTGGTGGACCGCCACCTGCAAAAACGTTATATCCGGACAACCGGTGCAAGCATCAAAAGGCGCGGTACTCATGACCTGATGAACTGCATACGTACCGATTTGCAAAAAAATCCGGAAGGCACGCTTTACGCATACAAATTTGACATCCGGAGGTTTTATGACAATGCGCGGCAGGACTTTGTTATGTGGTGCTTCCGGAGGGTGTTCAAGGACAAAAGGCTGTTGGTCTTGTTGGAGCGGTTTGTTAAGCTGCTGCCAGAAGGTATCAGTTTCGGACTGCGCAGTTCACAAGGGGCAGGAAATCTGCTTCTGTCTGTATTTTTAGACCACTATCTGAAGGATAAGTACGGGGTTCGTTATTACTATCGCTATTGCGATGACGGACTGGTACTCGGTAAAACGAAAGCGGAATTGTGGAAGATTCGTGATGCTGTTCACGGGCAAATGGGAAAAATAGACTTGGAAATAAAGCCGAATGAACGGGTGTTCCCTGTGGAAGAAGGCATTGATTTCCTTGGCTATGTTATCCGTCCCGACTATGTAAGATTGCGGAAACGCATCAAACAGAAGTTTGCCCGGAAAATGCACGAGGTAAAATCGAGAAAAAGACGGCGGGAACTGATTGCCAGTTTCTACGGCATGACGAAGCACGCCGACTGTAATAAGTTGTTTAAAAAATTAACAGGCAAAGAAATGAGAAGTTTTAAAGACTTGAATGTCGCTTACAAGCCGGAAGACGGTAAAAAGCGATTCCCCGGAGTGGTGGTAAGCATCCGGGAACTGGTAAACTTACCCATTGTAGTGAAGGACTTTGAGACCGGTATCAAAACCGAGCAGGGAGAAGACCGCTGTATTGTGGCCATCGAAGTGAACGGCGAGGCAAAGAAGTTCTTCACCAACAGCGAGGAAATGAAGAATATTCTCGCACAAGTAAAGGAAATGCCGGATGGTTTCCCGTTTGAAACGACCATCAAGACAGAGACATTCGGCAAAGGTAGAACCAAATACGTGTTTACATGAGAAGAGTTGAAGGAAGTTCCGGGGTTTCGCTGATGGAATGCACGAACCCGGTTAAAGACAAATGGCGCATCCGATGGGATGTGCAGGAAAAAGAGAACGGCTCTGCCTCCTACATGGAAGAGGAGTTCGGGCATAAGCCTACTGATGAGGAAATCCACACATTGGTTATGTCCTGGTATAACAGCCAGACTGATGCGGCTATCCTATCCGGATTCGCCTATAATGGTGCCCATGTATGGCTTTCTGTGGAGAACCAGTACAACTATAAGGCAGCATACGATTTGGCCGTTCAGACGGGCGGAGAAACCCTGCCAGTGACGTTTAAGTTTGGTTCGGATGAACAACCGGAATACCATACTTTTACTCAGTTAGAAGAACTGAAAGATTTCTATACAAAAGCAGTAGGATTCATTCAGACAGTTCTGGCTGAAGGCTGGGAAAAAAAGGACAAGTTCAATTTGGAATTATATCGGATTGAGTGATTGACAATCCCTTCGGGGGAGGGATAAAAAAAGCCCCCGGCCTGTTAATATAGACGCCAATCATTTATTAACACAAAACGCCACGAGAGTGCGCGACCGGGGGCAATGCCCTCTGCCGCACTCTCGTGGCGTTTTTACGCATTAAATAAATGATTGGCATTGCAAAAGTACAAAAATGATTGGATATGACATTGTTTGAAGCACTTAAATTTAACAGAGAACCGCTTGAAATGCTTATAAGTTTGGGCGGCAAGCAGGATGACCTTCGATTCATAGACTTATATACGGAGTATGAGGTCATGAAAAAACAAGGTGAAAAGACCACTTATGCAGTGGCGTTTTTGGCAAATAAATATTCGGTAAGCGAACGTAAGGTGTATGATGTTATCAAACGGTTTGGAAAGCACTGCACGCTCGGTGCAGTGTGATTGATGTGCCGGGGATGCCTTGTGTTGTCCGGTAGAGCTACCTTTGTACAACCAAAAATAAAGCTCATGAATAAGTATTACCAGACATTAGACAAGATACTCCAAACGGGCAAAATCCAGACCAATAGGAAAGGGCGTATCAAGTATCTATTAAACGAAAGGCTCATGCTAACCCCCGCTGATTTACTTGACATATTTGAAAGCCACGGGATAGCCAGGAAAAAGCTGAAAGAGGAATTGAAACTGTTTATGCAAGGAGTCCGGGATGTGGAAAAATACAAAGAGGCAGGGATTACCTGGTGGGATTATTGCGGCCATACCCTTGTAAACAGCTATCCAACTTACTTTGAAAAGCTTCCACCCCTCATAACCAGGATTAACCGGGAAAAGCGCAACAGCAAGAATTATGTCCTGTTTCTTGGAGAAACCGGGGTGGAAAGCAACCAGGCACCCTGCCTGAGTCTTGTGCAGTTCCAAATTGATGAGGGAGAATTGGTGCTATCTGCATATCAGCGTAGTTCTGATGCGAACCTTGGGCTTCCGGCTGATATTTATCATCTTTATCTGATGGCAAGGCAGGTGGAGCTTCCCCTGAAGTCCATAACCCTTGACCTTGGAAATGTGCATATATATGAAAATAACATTGACCGGACTCTGGAACTGTTATCCGGAGTTGAAAACATTAAATTTGACTTGAACGTATGAAGAATATGAATTTATCTGCACCACTGCCATTTGTAGGCCAAAAAAGAATGTTTGCTAAAGAGTTTATTAAAGTTTTGGAACAGTTCCCTGAAGATACCGTGTTTGTGGACTTGTTTGGCGGTTCCGGACTTCTTTCGCATATAGCCAAAAGAAGCAAGCCCGATGCTACTGTTGTCTACAATGACTTCGACAACTACCGGTTCAGACTGAAAAATATCCCACAGACAAATAAACTGCTTGCCGATATTAGGGAGCTGGTGGGTAATTCGATACCCAAACATAAACCAATTAAAGGGGAACTTAGAGAACGCATTTTTAAACGTATCGAGGAAGAAGAACTAAATGTTGGGTACGTGGATTTTATAACCTTATCATCCTCACTTATGTTCTCCATGAAGTATAAATTGTCTGTAGCCGAAATGCGCAAGGAAGTCCTTTATAACAACATTCGCAAGACCGGTTATCCGGAGTCTTCTGACTACTTAAAAGGGCTTGAAATTGTATCATGCGACTACAAAGCAGTATTCAACCAATATAAGGATGTTCCCGGAGTCGTCTTTTTAATTGATCCGCCTTATCTTTCCACTGATGTTGGTACGTACAATATGTATTGGCGCTTGTCTGATTATTTGGATGTTTTAAAGATACTCGAAAAGCATTCCTTCGTTTATTTCACATCCAATAAATCCTCCATACTTGAACTGTGTGAATGGATTGGAGCAAACAAAACCATTGGCAATCCTTTTGAGGGTTGTACAAAAAAGGAATTCAATGCCCACATGAATTATTCTGCCGAATATACAGACATGATGCTGTATAAGAAACAGGAAAAATTAGTTCATAAAACAGCTGCTTAGCACTGAACAAAGATACAATTTTTCAAGTAGAAGGCCAAACTTTTGAGCCTTATTTTAATGCCGTTATAAAGCCATTTTTTATGAAATTATAAAGCCGAAACAGAGGTCATTACAAAACTTTTGTTTCGGCTTTTTGAGTGTTGCGCGCTTTCCTTTTTTGAACGCTTCGTTTTGTCCTTTTCCCTGAAAATCGAACGCTTCGTTTCGGATTCTGCGGAAATTTGGATTTGCGGATTATAAATGATGGTATGCCGGACGAGTTTGAAGACAAATACGGCCTTGATAAGAATGATCCGGCAGATGCCATGAAAGTAGCGTCTAATGGATATACGAATATAGAGAATTATATATTTCTGATTAAATAGAATACCGAATGATGATGAAAAAGTTATGTCTTGTTTTTATAAGCATATTGCAACTGTGTAACGTGTCGGCAGGGGCGCAAACGAATGACAAAGTCAAGGAGATGGCAATGAAGATAGCTGATCGTATTTTGGCGTCCACGACTTATGAGTTTGTGGATAAGAAAAGCGGAAAGACCTATACATCCTTAAAGAATATGCCTTTGAATAAAGCGGTGAAAGTCAGGAGTAAATATCTTGATTGGCACTACACGAACGGAGTTACTAATATTGCTTTAATGGAATTGGGTAATAAGCTGGATAACTCCAAATACGAAAACTACGTATTGAAGAATATGAATTTCGTATTTGATGAGGACAATCAATCTTATTTCCGTAGATTGTATGAGGAAACGTTGAAGAATGAAGGATGGAAAGCGGTGAATGCCTTGAATTGGCACATGATTTATCGTAATAAACGTCTGGACGATAACGGGCCGATGGGAGCAAGTTTGATTGATTTGAGCCGGAAACATCCTAATGCGGCATTCCGGAAATATATTGAAAGTACCAATCATCATTTAATGTTCTCCGAACCCCGGCTTGCCGATGGCACTATTGCCCGATTGTGGCCGCACGTGAATACGGTGTGGGCCGATGATGCTTTTATGGCTCTTTCCTTTTTGGTAAGAATGGGAGAGATGACAGGAGATAATAAGTATTTCGATGATGCTGCCAATCAGATATTGAATTACACCCGCTATCTATGGTGTCCCGAGAAGGGAGTCTATTATCACTGTTATCATACAGACACGAAGATACACGGAGTAGCTCATTGGTCAAGAGCCAACGGATGGGTATTTATGGCAACGGCAGATTTACTGTCGAGAATGCCCGAAAATCATCCTATGCGCGAAGATGTCATTAAGAACTTCCGGATGCAGACGGATGGGGTAATCCGTTATCAGGGCGCTAACGGATTATGGCATCAGTTGCTCGACAAACCAGATTCTTATGAAGAGATAACGGGAACGGCCATGTTTGTTTTCGGCATTGCCAAGGGAGTTAAAGAAGGATGGTTACATTCCGATTATATTTATGTGGCATGGGAAGGCTTGAAAGGTATGCTGACAAAAATCACCCCTGAAGGTGATGTTACCGCTATTTGTGCCGGTACGGGAATTATGCCTTCTTTATCATTTTATTATAATCGCCCTCAATGGAAAAACGACCCTATGGGTGAAGGACCTGTTTTAAGAGCATTGGTCGAGATGATTGATGCACCTGCTTATACGGAAATTAAAGCGGAACAGCAATATGACAAGATAAAATAGAGGTTGTATCTCTTGGTTACAGCAACTAACGTTTTTTATTCTCGTAGATTATATTTGGTTGAAACCTTAGAATTCAAAAAGCAGGAAAAGCTCATCCTATCTTTCTCTGATTATTGATTCTAAGGTTTTCTTTTGGTTGAGGCCAAATATCCTCTATGCTTTTCGTAAAACTGTATACCGAAACAGTTCCGAACCTTTTTTAATATTTCTACAAGGTTATTACAGCGATGCGCTATACTTTATCAGCGCATAGCCGCCTACTACCTGCATTGCCATTCCCGGCAGCCCGATACGGAAATCCTGTACGGCTTGGAAGAAGCTGCCCACCATAGCCCATTCGCCCAAAGTACCTGCTACCTGATAGAACAGTACAACGGCCAATAGGATAGGTAGAGAGATACGGTTGAAACGATGTGCTGCCCAGCCGGCTGCTGCTGCCAGTAATACGGACTTCAACAG
>NZ_JBCODG010000065.1:0-27199 GCF_040928965.1 Bacteroides sp. 2201st1_D9_2201SCRN_220225
GTTCGCAAGTGGGCGAACCGTGGATACCCAGCTTGTTTTCGATGCGGCGCACGTTTACACCGCCGTCACGCTTGTCGTAGATGAACATGGACAGACCGCGGCCGTCCTTTGTTCCCTCTTCCGAACGTGCCAGCACAAGATGCAGGTCGGCATCGCCGTTCGTGATGAAACGCTTCACGCCATTCAGGCGCCAGCAGTTGTTGGCTTCATCGTAAGTGGCTTTCAGCATCACGCTCTGCAGGTCGGAACCGGCATCGGGTTCGGTCAGGTCCATGGACATGGTTTCACCGGCGCAGATGCGGGGAATGAAACGGCTGTGCTGGTCTTCGTTACCGAACTCGTAAAGAGTCTCGATACAGTCTTGCAAAGACCAGATGTTGCCAAAGCCGGCATCGGCGGCAGCTACGATTTCCGCGCACATGGTGTACGGGGTAATCGGGAAGTTCAGTCCGCCGAAACGGCGCGGCATGGTCATACCGTTCAGTCCGGCCTTTACCATGGCGTCGAGGTTCTGTTTGGTGCCGCTGGCATATTCCACACGGCCGTTGGCGCAATGAGGGCCTTCTTCGTCCACACCTTCGGCATTGGGCGCGATAATCTCACCCGTAATCTCACCGGTGATTTCGAGCACCTTGTCGTAGGAGTCGATTGCATCCGCATAATCCTGCGGTGCATAATCGAACTTGTCTTTATCTTCGTAGCCACGTTCTTTCAGTTCGCAGATACGCTGCATCATCGGATTGTTCAAGTGATACTTGAGTTCCGGAATATCTGTATAAAAATTAGCCATATTGTTTTTCCCTTTAGGAGTTAGCGGAGTTAACTCCTTATTTACTATTCTGTTTGTAATACTTAATCATCTTCGGAATAACCTCTTCTACCGTACCGTTGATAACGTAGTCGGCAATGGCATTGATAGGAGCGTTCTCGTCATTGTTCACGGAGATGATGATGCCGCTCTCCTGCATTCCGGCGATGTGCTGGATTTGTCCTGAGATGCCGCAGGCGATATAGAGTTTCGGACGGACGGTTACACCCGTCTGACCTATCTGACGGTCGTGGTCGGCATAGCCCGCATCGACGGCGGCGCGGCTGGCGCCTACTTCGGCGTGAAGCTCCTTGGCGAGGTCGAACAGCATGTCGAAGTTCTCGCGGCTGCCCATGCCGTAACCGCCGGCAATGACGATGGGAGCACCTTTCAAGTTGTGTTTCGCCTTTTCTACGTGGCGGTCGATAACCTTCACTACATAGTCCGTTTCGGGAACGTACTTGGCAACGTCGTGGCGGATTACTTCACCCTTGTAGTCGGCATCCAGAATCTCTTTCTTCATCACGCCCTCGCGCACGGTCGCCATTTGCGGACGGTGTTCGGGGTTCACAATCGTTGCCACGATGTTGCCGCCGAATGCGGGACGGATTTGGTACAACAGATTTTCGTAGGTCTTGCCCTCTTTCTTATCCTCATGGTTGCCGATTTCGAGTGAGGTACAGTCGGCGGTCAGTCCGCTGGTCAGTGCGGAAGATACGCGCGGGCCGAGGTCGCGGCCGATAACGGTTGCACCCATCAGGCAGATTTGCGGCTGTTCTTCCTTGAACAGGTTGATGAGGACGGAAGAGTGGGGAAGGGAAGTGTATGGGAACAGGCCCGGAGCGTCGAATACGTGCAGTTTGTCGACGCCGAAAGGCAATACCTGCTTTTCAATACCTGCCAGATTGCTGCCGGCAGCAACTGCTTCCAGTTGGCAGCCCAACTGATTAGCCAATTTACGACCTTTGGTCAGGAGTTCGAGACTGACATCGGCTACCGTAGTGCCTTCTATCTCCAAATATACAAATACGTTATTCATAATCTTATCCTATCGTGTGGTTAGCTAACAGTTCAACAATCAAATCTTCTACATCCCGGTCGCTGCCCGTGAGCGTTTTGCTTTCTTTGGCCTGGAATGAAATATTCTGAATGGTTTTCACCTTGGTGGGCGAGCCGCTCAGACCGCATTGTGCGAGGTCGCCGTTGACGTCGGCCACACTCCATTCCGTGATGTTCAGATAAGGGTATTTCTCGTAAAGGGCTGCATACGGCAGTTCGGCGCCTTCTTTTTCAATGGCGGCTTTCTCCTGCGCACCGAGGGCGCGTTTGTATTTCTGCACCAGTTTGGCATTGCGCGGACGGCAGGGAGCAGCGCTTCCGTTAACGGTGATAACGATGGGCAGCGGACCTTCCACAGTCTCCACACCGCCGTCGATATGGCGTTTTACGGTAATCTTTCCGGCTGCTTTGTCCACATTCAGAATCTCTTCCGCATAAGTAACCTGCGTCAATCCCAACTTTTCAGCCACTTGCGGGCCTACCTGTGCCGTATCGCCGTCGATGGCCTGGCGACCGCCGATGATGATGTCATAATCGCCTATCTTCCTGATGGCGGTGGCAAGGGCGTAGGAAGTGGCCAGCGTATCGGCTCCGGCAAAAGCGCGGTCGGTCAGCAGATAGCCGTTGTCGGCGCCGCGGTAAAGTCCTTCACGGATAACTTCGGCTGCGCGTCCCGGTCCCATAGTCAGGATAGTTACGGTGGAGCCCGGATGTGCATCTTTCAGCCGGAGAGCTTGCTCAAGGGCATTCAGGTCTTCGGGGTTGAAGATGGCGGGGAGTGCCGCGCGGTTAATGGTTCCGTCGGCTTTCATGGCATCTTTCCCAACGTTGCGTGTGTCGGGAACTTGTTTTGCCAGTACAACGATTTTCAAACTCATGTTATTAATTATTAGTATTAGTATTCCATATGTCAGTACCGGGAATAGGAGTAGTAGAGTCCTGCTACTGAAATTGTCCGGTTAACTATCAGCTTGCAAATTTACGCAAAGAGTTGGGTTTGACAAGAAAACAAGGTAAAAAATGCACATCCGGGGAGATTTTGAGCAAAAACGCAAACCGTAAAAAGGGTAACGCAAACCGTAATCCGTCTACCTTCCGAATGTTCTCTCCGTTGTATTTTTGCAGCGTCGGACATATCGGTAAATCATTTTTATGCTATCCGTCGTTTTTAAATAAACCATCTATTTTTAAATAAAGCTATGTATATAGAAAAGATTAACGGGCCTGCCAACGTGAAGCGGCTTTCGGCAGGCGAACTGGAAACATTGAGTGAAGAAGTGCGCGGCGTATTGCTGAAGAAGCTGAGTGAGCACGGCGGCCATGTAGGCCCGAATCTGGGTATGGTAGAGGCTACCGTTGCCTTGCACTATGTGTTCAATTCGCCGGCAGACAAGATTGTCTACGACGTTTCCCACCAAAGTTATGCACACAAAATACTCACAGGGCGCAAGGCGGCATTTATGGACGCTGCCGCATACGATGAAGTGTCGGGCTACACCGAACCCTCGGAAAGCGAACATGACTTCTTCGTTATCGGACATACGTCGACTTCCGTCAGCCTTGCCACCGGACTTGCCAAAGCGCGCGACCTGAAAGGCGGTACGGGCAATGTGATAGCCGTAATCGGCGACGGCTCTTTAAGCGGTGGCGAGGCTTTTGAAGGGTTGAACAATGCAGCCGAATTGGGAACGAACTTCATCGTGATTGTGAACGACAACCAAATGTCCATTGCCGAAAATCACGGCGGCTTGTATCGCAACCTGCAACTGCTGCGCGAAACCGACGGTCAGGCGCCTTGCAACTTCTTTACCGCCATGGGACTGGATTATCTGTACGTGAAAGACGGCAATAACGTGCAGGCATTGATAGATGCTTTCCGAAAGGTGAAAGACATCGCCCACCCGGTTGCGGTACACATCAATACCCTCAAAGGTAAAGGCTACCGCCTTGCCGAGCAGCAGCAGGAACGTTTCCATTACAGTGCTCCGTTCTGCCTGGAGACGGGCAGCCCGGCGGTTGACTCCGGCAATGAAGAAGATTACGGCGACCTTACGGCAAGGTATCTGCTGCAAGAGATGAAGAAAGACCGTACCGTTGTCGGCATCACAGCGGGCACACCCACCGTATTCGGCTTTACGCCAGAGCGTCGCGAAGAGGCGGGGCGTCAGTTTGTCGATGTGGGCATTGCCGAGGAGCACGCCGTTGCCATGGCGTCTGCCATTGCCGCCGGTGGCGGGAAACCGGTATTCGGGGTGTACAGCACTTTCATCCAGCGCGCCTACGACCAGTTGTCGCAGGACCTCTGTATCAACAACAATCCCGCATTGATTCTCGTCTTTTGGGGCGGCGCTTCGACAATGAACGATGTCACTCACCTTTGCCTGTTCGATATTCCGGTCATAGGCAACATTCCGAACATGGTTTATCTGGCTCCTACTTGCTGTGAGGAGTATTTTGCCATGTTGGAGTGGGGGATTCATCAGACGGAGCATCCCGTAGCCATTCGTGTTCCCGCCAACGGAGTCCTTTCGCGCGGCATCGAACCGGAGAAGGATTACGGCAAGCTGCTGAACCGTTATGAAGTGGCGCACCGTGGCGGGCAGGTTGCCGTTCTTGGGCTTGGCTCTTTCTTTCAATTGGGCGAAGAAGTGGTTGGAAAGCTGAAAGAAGAAACCGGAGTGGATGCAACACTCGTCAATCCCCGTTTCATTACCGGAGTGGATGAGGCTTTGCTCGAAGATTTGAAACGCGACCACACGTTGGTGGTAACTCTCGAAGACGGTGTGCTCGACGGTGGTTTTGGCGAGAAGATTGCCCGCTATTACGGCACATCGGGCATGAAAGTGCTGAACTATGGCATCCGTAAAGAGTTTGCAGACCGTTATGATGCAGGCGAGTTGCTGCGGGACAACCGGCTGACAGTGCCGCAGATCGTGGAAGATATAAAAAAAGTAAGGTGAGAAACGTGGGAAACACCTGTTGTTTTTCTTGTTTCATACCGTCTTTTTCCCGCTTGTATATGGTGTAAAATACCGTTCGGAACGGTGTAAAACTTCGTTTCTCAATTGCGGGCTGTCCGGTTTCCGGTTGCGGGCCGTGCGGTTGCCAACTGCGGGCTCTTCGGTTGCCAATTGCAAAACGAAGAAAAGAAACAGGTATAACGACATTATGTATGAAGCTTTGCGGCATTATATATAAGGCATTGTTGTATTTTGTATCGGAGATAACCGGAGTGAAATGTGGCAAAAAACAAAGAAAACAAGGCATAATCAATTTTCTGTCCGTAAATGACAAGTATTTGTAATACAGATAGTTGGTGCGGAAGGCTGCAAAAAAAGAGTGACGACCGATATTCGGTCGTCACTCTTTTAATTTTGTCGTCACTCTCTGTATACCCGATGAATAGGGGTATGCAGGGATTTGGTGATGAGTGATGACAACTAATGCGTTTTTCTTTTTCTGTTCCGGTTTCGGAAAGATGTTATTTAATACCCAGTTTCTTGGCGATGTCTTTGGGCAGTGCATCCTTATGAACAAGGATATTCATGGTTTTGTAAGCAACGAAAGCTTTGGAAGCATACCAGATGCCTTTATACTTGCCGCTCAGTCCCCAGGAATTCTTTACCATGAAATATTCTTTTCCGTTCTGGTCTTTGGCAATGCCGTAGATAACCATGCCGTGGTCGTCGGTTGTTTCCCAGTTGTCGAAAGCAGTCTGACGCATTTCCTGAGTAACGTTGACTTCCGGCAGCGGTTTGCCGGTCAGCTCTTTGCGCTTGTCGGCAGCGGTAAGGCCTGTCCAACGAGCCATGTCCGAACCGGTGAGTTCTGCGCCGCGGGCTGCATCCGGCATAACGGCAATACCGTCGCGGGTGAAACCTTGTTCGCTCACGTCACTACCCCATGCAAAGGTGTAACCGTTCTTAATGGCATTGTCCATAACAGCCATCAGCTCGTCGATAGGCAGGTTCCAGGAAAGGCCGTTGCGCCAGTTGTCCTGAATTTCGATGGCAAACTGGGTGTAGAACGGGTGGTGTGTATACGAAGTCAGCGATACATAATCGTCCGGATTGATTCCGAGTGATTCGCCGAAAGTCTTCGGTGTGTATTCTTTTCCTTTGTAAGTGAACTTTTCAGGGCATTTGCCGAGGTAAGTGTCGTAAATGGCGTTCAGACCGTTTTTCCATACGGGAGTCAGCTTGGTGAGTCTGCCTTTGGCGATGGCATCTACGTATGCGCCTGCCACGGCATCCAGTTCGTTGTGTACAGGCAGCGAATCACCGTACATAATGCCCGGCATGGCTTCCTGCGGCACGAGTCCGTAGTTCTTCAGGCAGAACATGATGTCATAAAAACTTCCGCCCGGTGAGAAAGAACTGTCGCCGTGATAGCGTACGTAGTTCTGTCCGCGGTCTACCATGGTGTGGTGTACGACGAACATCTCGGAAAGGTCGTATTCTCCTTTGCCCATGCGCAACAGCTCGCTTTCCAGGAAACCGAGGCTGGAGAAGCTCCAGCACGTACTGGAACGGTTCTGGTTCTTGATGGACGTAATCGGGTTTTCTTTTACGGTAGTAAAGACGAATCCCTCTTCTTTGGGGGCGTCTTGTGCCATTGTATTCAGACTGAACAGTCCTAAGGCGGCAATTAATACAGACTTTTTCATCATGATTAAATTGTTATTAATTTATAGTTATGTGTGCAAATATAAACAGAATATCGTAAACAAAAGCTATCTTTGGTGCGTTAATTCTGACACTTATGGAGAAAATAATACATATAGACAATCGGAGCGGCCTGATTCTGGAGGGTGGAGGCATGCGAGGCGTATTCACCTGCGGCGTGTTGGACAATTTCATGGACCGGGGCATCCGCTTTCCTTATACGATTGGTGTCAGCGCGGGTGCATGCAACGGATTGTCGTACATGTCGGGGCAGCGGGGACGTGCCAGGTACAGCAATATCGACCTGCTGGAGAAGTATAATTATATCGGACTGAAATATCTGTTGAAGAAACGTAACATCATGGATTTCGACCTGTTGTTCCGTGAGTTTCCCGAGCATATCCTGCCGTATGATTATGATGCTTATTTCAGTTGCCCGGAGCGTTTTGTCATGGTAACCACCAACTGCCTGACCGGAGAAGCCGACTATTTTGAGGAAAAGAAGAACAAGGAGCGTGTCATCGATATTGTGCGCGCTTCGAGCAGTCTGCCTTTTGTTTGCCCCGTTACGTATGTGGATAATATTCCGATGCTGGACGGCGGCATTGCGGACAGCATTCCCCTGATGCGTGCCCGCCGCGACGGTTACGACCGCAATGTAGTGGTGCTTACGCGTAACCGGGGGTATCGGAAAGATATTCAAGGGACTAAAGTCCCATCTTTTATTTATAAGAAATATCCTCACCTGCGCGAGGCTATCAACCGGCGCAGCAGTGTTTACAACGAACAGTTGGAACTGGTGGAACGGCTGGAAGATGCGGGAGAGATTACCGTGATACGTCCGCAAAAACCGATAGTGGTGGACCGCATCGAAAGGGACATAAGCAAGCTTACCGACCTGTACGAGGAAGGGTATGCGTGTGCGGCTGCTTTCAGTTTCTCTTCTGATAATATAAAATAAACACGTAGCGAAAAAGTAAATTTGGACAAAGCGTAGCGAATTAGCTGATAGAGCGTTCGTTACGTTTTATTTTTCTATGGGCAGAGCCAACGAAATACCATCTCGAAGCCAAGGGAAAGCCGTTGGAGTATGCAGGGGAACTCTATTCGGAGGGACACGGAAGGAAATTCACGACAGAAAAGGCAGGGTTTCAAGTGGTGAAAGACCCCACGGACGGGACGAGATTAGTTCTTGCCATTGACCGAAAGCCCATTGCCGAGTGGTTCAAGGAACAGTTCGAGAAGTTAAGGCAGAACATACGCCGACCCATGCAGCCGCAACATAAAGGGATAAAACTGTAATTACCTTATTACATTGAAGTACAAAAAGTATCGTTCATACAAGGCTTGTGAATGGTACTTTTCGTATCTTTGCGACCAAAAAATAAGACTAATACACGTTAAAAATGGACTATAAAATTATTGCTTAGATTATGAAATTGATTTTATCTTTTGCTTTGTTCTGTATTGCATTCTGTTTGAACAGCAATGCGCAGGCGGACTTTTATTCTTTGCAGGCACTGGGAGACAGATACATCTATAATTCCAAATATTTTAATGAACCACGTGAAATTCAAGTATATCGAAGTGGAGTAAACGCTACTTTAGAAAGTGATTCCTTGTTAACCATTTATGTATTTGATGCTCAATATCCACCTACATTCAATCTGTTTTGTTCTACCTTCGAGTTGATATATCCCAATGTGCCTTGTGTCATAGTTGGTGTTTCCAATCCTAATAGGCAGAGTGAACTGACACCTCCTTATACCGATTTTGATTCAGTGAGCGGATATGATAATCCCGGCAAGGCAGATTCTTTGTTATTATCATTGAAAAACGAAGTAATTCCTTTCATAAAGAGTAAATATGGTACTTCTTCACGAATTCTTTTAGCTGGGCATTCTTTAGGAGGAACTTTCGTGACATATGCTATGCTTGTTAACCCTGATTTATTTCGGTGCATTTTAGCTGTTTCTCCTAACTATGTGTATAGCCAGCGGATGATGATTGACCGAATTACCTGTTTCGCAGATGAATGTCATGAGAACTGTTCACTTTATATTTATCTGGCAAATGGGAAGAAAGACAAGATGGAAGAATCTTTCACCCCCGAAATAAAGAAAGCTGCCGATATATTTTCAAATTGTTCGGAGATAGTTCTGAACTATGATTCATTGAACATAGAAAAACATAGCCATACCATTTTTGAAGGATATTACAGAGGGTTGCTGAAATTGGACAACTATATAAAACAAGCTAATTAGTTTGAAAAGAATATTTGCCCGATTATCTAACTTTAATTATGTGTTTATTAAGTACAATTTATAAAAACAGAAGAGATAAAATGCAACTTCATAATAAATTGGGATATTAGTAACTCATAGATAAAAATCGGAATAGCTTTTTTATGATACTCGTAAAAATCACCGTAGATAGTTCGTACTTTCGAAAAAAGATGTTATATTTGTAAATGAAAGAGTTATTTGACAGCATAGCAACGCAAAATGCTGAAATTCGCACAGTTGCTAAATCGTTACCTCTATTTCTCAAATAATTCGTTAAAAGTTTATTTATCAATTGGTTAAGTTAAACCGATAAAAATCTAAAATAAGATGTAAAATTGCCGGGATTAAGAACCGTAATAAGGAAATTTATTCGTATCTTTGCAGAAGAGAAAGCGGAAAGGAAAGAAAAAAGATATATTGTTTATCTCTTTTTTATCCCTCAAAAATCAGAAATGATACGTTTTCTTTTGATTTTCTGTTTGTTATGAAGTCATGGGGTTGACTGGATTTGACAGCGGGCAGAAATGGTAAGTAAGCATGCAGTGCGTCGTTGATTTGCACTTAAATCTCAGTCTTCAAAATTTTATCTGGCGAAAGACAATTTGCTCTTGCTGCTTAATCGAAGTATAGTAGATTAGCTTAATCCCGACACAAGGTGTTGGGACGAGACATCACTCGGAAGCTGTTGCTCCGAAGCATTCCGGTCAAGTGGTGCAGTCAAATCGGGGATAGTTCGTGTCAGCCTCGTGGCTCGGATGAAACTTTAGAGGATAAGGCAACGGTTGATGGCTTTGGTTCTGCCGTTGCACGAAAAATCAGGCAAAGATAAGCATGTAGAAAGCTTATGATTTCCTCGTTTGGACGAGGGTTCGATTCCCTCCAGCTCCACAGTAAATACTGATAATCAGTAATTTAAAAGAAATGCACCCGATTTTACACCCGGTAATGTAAAATCGGGTGTTTTTGTATTATTTAAGAATTGGGCTGTAAAAAAATAATGCTTGCGAAATGACTATACTCTTTTTCGCAAGCATTTATTGTAAATTGTTTGCTTTACTTACTATTTGGACTGTGCTTTTGATGATAGTAGTCTGTATTGCTACTTTGGTTTAGCTGTTGTTTCTTAATAAACTAGAGTTGGAATCATTCTATAATTTCTTCCTCACCGACGAAAGGTAGCTTCCTCAGTGAGGAAGAGGGCGTTCCTCACCGAGGAACACCCCGTTGGTTTTAAATAAACAAATATATTATTGGTGAGAAAAAGTGCATATATCAATTGAATTATGCAATATTCTTGCCTATTCTTGCATGTTTTTGCATAAATTTATGTACTATATTCTCTAGTTTGTGATGTTTGAATGAACTCTTTCTTTGCCAAATCTTAAAAATGGAACATTCATTGCTTAACGTTTATCAGCGTTAAGTGAGTACGTAACCACACGACTGTTAGGAAGGTCTGGGATATACAACATTTCATCCACTATGGTAATATCTGCCGGACCGACTAAAGGTTGAGTCAGTTGAATATTCAGAGGAATAATCTTTTTTGTCTGACAGTCGATTGCTGCTATCTGTGCCGGTGACCAATTGGTGATATACATTGTTTTTTTATCCTTAGACAAAGCAATTCCGTCATATTGTCCGGGAGTGGTGACAAATTTCTCCGGTATAGGATTTGACAAATCAGAGATTTGATAAATTACATTTGCGTCTGTTGTATTTCCATCTGCCGGATAAGATGCAACATACATTGTATCATTGTCTATAATCAGTCCGTTTGGGCCGGGGATATTCACCCATTCTACAGGTGTTCCCACAGTTTCAGGCTTACTGATATCGAGCGCGAATATTTTGTTGCTGTTTGTCACTGAAGCATACAGTGTGTCGCCATTGGCTGCCAAATCGTTTACAAAAAGGTTGCCTTCAGGAAAGTGGATGATTTGAGGAGCTTCGTCACGTGCCTGTAAGTTATATACAACCAGCTTGTTGACGTCGCAAATAAAAAGATAGTTATCACGTACAAACATCCCTTTCGGTGCGGAAAGATTGCCGTCAGTAGAAATTAAGGTATGGACATTGCCATCTTTATAAAATGAGATATATCCTTTCCCTTCGGTATTGAGCGGATTGAGTTGCTCTGTTCCAAAGCTGGCTATTAACAAACCGTCTTGATAAGGATAAGTGCTTTCACAAAAACGAAGACCATCGGTTACGACGGCCTTTACCGATTGTGAAGACTGCGTTTCATCTTTTGACTGAGGCTTTTTTAGTTGGCAGGATGTCATTACAAATGCAAAGATGGTAATTGCCATTGTAGAGAAAATCTGTTTTTTCATAACTCAACAGTGTTTTTTGTTTTTACTTCTATTTCTTTGGGCAAAAATACGCGTTTCATAACTAAAGAGTACTATCTGTTTGGCTCATAATGTTGCCTGTTCGGCTTATTGGGCTTTTTTTCGTATCCGATATTCGGTAGGTGTAGCTCCAAACTGTATTTTAAATAACCGCGCGAAATGTGAACCGGTCACAAATCCGCTATTTTCGGCAATTTCTTCAATTGTATAGTCTGTTGTGCCAAGCAGGTAGGCGGCATGTGTTAATTTTTTGCTTCTTATCCATGTTTGTGGTGCTTCTCCGTATTCCCGGGAAAATTCGCGTTTGAAACTAGATAAACTTCTTCCCGATAATCGGGCTAATTCTTTAATTGTGACAGGAGTATAGAGATATTTGTCGAGAACAGTGGATAATTCAGGGTTTTCGCTAAGAGCAGCATCAAATAAAAATGAACTGATAAGCTTTTGGTATGGGCTGTCAAGCAAGAGATATATCAATTCTAGGAATTTCAGCCGGATGAGTTCGAATGTAAAGGAACTATTACCGGTACTGTATGCGGCGAGCGAGGAAAATAATCTTTCTATATCTTCATTATGAGGTATAATTTTGACAGCTACTTTGGGCGTTGAAGATAGAACGGACGGATAAGCTGCAAAACGAGTGTTGAGTTGTTCTACCAAGTCTTGTGCTACTTTTTTGCTGAAAAAGAGCATAATGCTTTGAAAACCACTCTCTCCTGCAATATATTCGGACATGACATACTCGCCGCGCGGAATGAGAAGTAATTCACCGGGATGAATATTGAATTGACTTTGTGCTGTTTTTATCTGTTTCATTCCTGTGAGTATATAGACCAATGCATGGTGGGTAAGAAAAGCATCGAAGTTCTCCTGGCCGGTAGCATTGACATACTGTAACAAACGAATATTTTTATCAGTAGTTCCGGGATAAATGATGTCATCGGGAACAAAAAGTCGTTTTGTTGGCATAGCGTTGAAATGTTGTTTCTTAGTGATTCGTTGTGTAGAATGTTAGTACAAAGGTAATTATTTAAATAGAACCTCATGCCTTTATTCTATATAAATTTGTAACATAACGATATTTAAGAGCCTGATAGACTGCTACAATACCAAAGATTTTATTTACATTTGTCCTTGTAAACAAAATCTAAGTAGAAAACATGAGAAAACAACTATCAGTCACATTCGTTTGTTTCCTTTTTGTTTCGGCTGCGACATTCGCTCAAAGCTGGAAACCTTATGAAAAGATTGCGGAGGAAAAGACTTACAAGAAATCCGATTGCGTGACATTATTGGACAGCACGCTGGTATCTGTCCAACCTACCGGGCAAGGTTCTTTTGCTGTGTGTAAAGTTATCAAGGTACAGACTCCGAAAGGAGCGGTGGCTAACCGGATAATTAAATATGACTATGATCCGCTAACTGCTTATGCCGAATTCAAACATGTAACCATTTATCGTGCGGATGGTCGGGTAGAAGAACTCGATGTGAAGAAAACTTGTGATTATGCTGCTCCCGCACGGGCGATTTATTGGGGAGCGAGACAGATAATGCTTGAGGTAGGTGCTCTGCATCCCGGTGATATCGTAGATTACGAAATTGCCAAAAAAGGTTTTACCTATGCTTTGCTCGGTGTCCACATAGAGTATTTTCCGCTTGTTTTCGGGCAGTTCAGCCGTGTAGCTTAGTACCGTCCCGTTTTTCAGCGCAGCCGCCACGATTGCGGAGACGTTGAACGTCTTCTTGCTCTTGGCTTTTCCGATTGACGCGCTGAAATTCCCCAGCGTACCGATGACGGAGCCTCGCACTTTCAGGATTTCGGGTGCCTTCTCGTAGTCTTCCGAAAGGTCGAGCCGTGAGGCTTGCCATAGGATTACCGCCTCTTCGGGCGTGATGTTTCTTTCCTTGTTGTCCATACCGCACCTCCCTATCTGCGTAATGGCTCTGTCTATCCTCCCGCTTTTCTTGATGCGGTTTGCTGTGGGTATGCTGCACCCGAACAGCCGGGCTATGCCGCCTATCCCGTACACGTATTTCTTGTCCTTGTCGGCTGCTGGCTGGGCTGGCTTCGTTCCGCTTCCCTGCAAGGCATGGCGGTTCAGGAATATGAACTCTTCGCCCGTCATCTGCCATACGGGCTTTGATAAAAGGTCTCTAATTTCCATATCAAAATGAAATTAACGTTTGTACTGCAAGCCCTGTGCATGGGCTTTTTACTTCGTTCGAACAGTGCAAAGTTACTTCCGGGTACGGGTGGTAAGGATGTGGATAGCGTGATTTGAATATCACGCTATCTTGTTAAATATCAGTAAGTAATAGAGCGTGGTGGAAATTATTTTGAGTGGTAAAAGTGGTGGTATCGTGGAATGTCGGGACATATCATCGACTATCGGAATATTGACCGCATTTCCTTTGCGAATTCCTGATTGCTGTCATTGGGAAAATCGGAAACGGGTTCTTTGTATTTTGACTTGTAGTATGCGTCGTCTATTCCCAGCAGGTTCATGATGTCCTCTTTCCATTTCTCTCTGTCCGGCTTGGGCAGCGTTTCACTCATAAGGAAAATGAGATAGCATACGCGCGCCTTCTCCCTCGGTCTTGTTTTCAGTCTGCCTTCGCATGGTTGCAGGTTCATGCTGGCGTAGAAGTCCAGTTCGGAAACGGCTTCGAACTGTTCACCGTTGCATTTCTCATAAATGACTGACAAGAGTTTCATGGGGAAGTAGGCGGGTTGGCTTGTCGGTGTGGTGGCGGTTTCCTTTTCCTCCCCCTCCTTTTGGTCGGTCAGGTATTTTTCAAGGATTGCCAATAGTGAGCCGCCCAGCCTGCAAATGTCCCCGCAACGGTTTTTCAGGCATTGCAGGGCTTCCCGCCTTGCCTGCCCCTTCGCCTGTACAGTTCATCCAGTTTGGCTTTCTCCTTGTCGTATTCCCGCTTGCACCGTTCGTACCTTTTTTCCAGCAGTTCTTCTTCCTGATGGTCATGCTTCCTGAAGCCTACCGCTTCCAAAGAGCCGTTGGCTTCCATGAGTTCCCGGTAATATCCGTTTGTGACTTTCATCTGTCTGTCGATGTCCCAGTCAAAACGGCTTTCATGCCGTCGGCAGACGTATTCGGTATCGAGACGGTCGAAAAACTCCCTGCAGGTGTTGTAAGTCGAGATGTTGCTCTCAATCTCCCGTTTCAGGCTGTTCAGTAATATGGAGAAGTGTGCTGCGTCCATTTCAAGCATGAGGCTGATGAGTGCCGTCTCAAAGGTCTGCGTGTCCCCGTACTGTTCGTAGAAATCGGAAATGAATTGCTGCTTCTCAAAAGAAAAACTACCGCCAGACATTATTTCGGTATATATCTTGTTGAGTTTCCCGTAGTGGGGTATCATCGATGTTATTCTTTCGTCCATAGTTATATCAGATTAAATTTAGTCATAGCGTTGATTTTAATCTCATCTGCTATATCAATATAGGGCTTCATCGCTTTGTAATCGCTGTGTCCCGTCCATTTCATTACTACTTGTACTGGAATGCCAAGTGCCAAAGCATTACAGATAAATGTTCGTCTTCCGGTGTGAGTACTTAATAATGCGTATTTAGGTGTAACTTCGTCTATTCGTTCATTTCCTCTATAATATGTTTCTCGTATTGGTTCATCTATTTCTGCCAGTTGTCCCAGTTCTTTTAAAAATTCGTTCATTCTTTGATTGCTTACAACTGGCAATGCCTTGTCATTAGGGAACGGCACACCTTTGTACTTTTCGAGTATTGCCTTGCTGTGGTCATTTAATTCAATAATAAGACTGTCTGCCGTCTTTATGGTAATAACTTCGATATGACCGTTTTTAACATCACTACGTTTCAAATTATACACATCGGAGTGACGTAATCCGGTGAAACAGCAAAATAGCAATACATCCCTTACTCTTTCGAGGTATTTCTTTGTTGGTGGTATTGGGCAGGTTCTTAGTTTATTTATTTCATTTTGGGTGAGGAATATCACTTTTTTGGGTGCACTCTTCATTTTAGGCGTGAATTTATCATAAGCCATGTTTTGGTGATACCCTTTTCGATTACTCCAACGTAAGAACCATTTTACGAATTTGATTTGTTTGGCAATGGAAGTGTTGCGCATGTTTTTTTCTGTACGCAAAAATTCTATATAGTCATTGAAATGTTTTTCCGTCCAACTGTCAAACGTAGTATTAGGGTCAAATGTATAAATGTGTTTTTTGACTGTTGCAAACTTTTTGAGGGTTGAGGAAGATCAGTCATTTTGTTTGCTACATTCTGCTACAAATTCATTGAAAACTTTCATGAAGTCTAATTCAGCCTTTTGCTTTTCCTCATGGTTTTCTTTCTTTTCCCCTTTTGTCTTTAGGTTGAACGCTTCCTTAATTTGTGCAGGGGTGGGTATTACATCTTGCACCTCGAATTCTTTGAACACATTCTGTATTTCGGTGTATTGCCGCAATAGTTCGGCGTTGATTTCGGATGCACTTTGCTTTAGCTTGTTGGTACAACCGTTTCTAACCCGTTGCTTGTCTGTGTCCCATTTTTCTACATCGATTCTATATCCCGTAGTAAATTCGATACGCTGACTGGCAAAGATAACACGCATACGGATTGGCACATTCTTTGTGACTGGAATACCGTCTTTTTTGCGGCTTTCCGGTGCAAAAATGATATTTCTTTTAATATTCATAATTGGGTGTGTTTGAAAATGACACCCAAAAATACACCCGAAAAATGAGATATACAATGATATTAAGAGATATTTAGATTAATGAAAGAAAGAGATAAATAACTGATTACATGATATTTGATATTCTGTGAAATTTTATAAAAAGGTTCGAGAGACACCCTCCAGCTCCACAAATTGAAAAGTAAAGCCGCTGTTTTTCAGTGGCTTTACTTTTTGTGTATTTAAATACGTTCTCTTTTCAAAAAACGTTTTATAATATTTCAATCTCTTCTTTAGATAATCCGGTAGCTTGTGAAATGACCTCAATAGCCACACCTAATTTTTTCAAATTACGGGCACTTTCTTTTACTCCTTCTTTATGACCTTTTGCCAATCCTTTATTCAACCCCTCTTCAATACCTTCGGCTCTACCTTCAGCTCTACCCTCAGCTCTACCTTCGGCTTTGCCTTCAGCTCTTCCTTCTTCACGTTCGGTATTGATATTGTCACGAAGGATTACAATATTATCCAAGTGGCGGTAATACGCAACAAGCTCATCCTTGGTCATGCTGTCCAGTTTCAACCTCTCACGGGCCTCTTCCAGACCGGGAGCTGTAGCTGTAGAAGGTATCTCCCCGGTATTCAAATAATAAATCCATTCTTCCAAAGGACTCCTGGCTACCTGATTGAAATCGTTTACTTTCAGGATATAATATTCGGGATATAACTGGCTCACCGCATCCACCTTGAATGTCTGCTTTTGGAAAGGGGTGAGTTCAAGAAGGTCATTGGTGTGGATACCTCTGAACTCCGTCTTTCCATGATAAACGAAATCGGTTCCATGTCCCAGAGAGAAATAGACGATATTAACGCTATAGACCTTGCGGACCTTGTCATAGCTTTCCCCTCTATTGATATACTCGGTCACCAATTTGGAAGTGCCGAACAGCATACGCTGGAAGTAGGCGTATTCATTATTGTTCTGTACCTCTATCAATACCAGCTCACCTTTGGAATTCTCGGCAAGCATGTCGACGCGGTTATACTTGTCATACTCGTCCTCCTGATTGCTTTCGCTCTCAAGAAGCCGCCGGATAATGATCTTTTCACCCAATAACGTAGTGAGCAGGCCTTCCAGTACACTGAAATTAGCCTTGTTCCTGAGCAGACGTTTCATCGCCCAGTCAAAACGGATTATCTGATTTTCGTTGCTATTTTTCATTATATAATATATTGATTCTTACAAAGATAGGTAAAATACTTTAGATTACAAAAGAATGCAGGGAGATAATATAATCTTCATAAGCGACAGGTATACTGTTTTCTTCACTGCGTCTTGAAATTTTGTTTCTGCTTATCTTTTGCCGCACATTCCGGACAAAGCCCTTTCAGTACATAATTGATGCTGTTCAGCGTAAATCCTTCCGGTACTTGTACTACCGGTGTAGGGATATTCTGGAAGCAGAATGTCTTGTTGCAACTCTCGCAATGAAAATGAGTGTGCAGGTCGTTGACTTCGCAAGAGCAGCTTGCACTGCATACCGCATATTTGAAAGAACCTGTCCCGTCATCGATGCTGTGTATCAGGTGGTGAGAAAGGAAAAGGGTGATGGTACGGAAGATAGAGGATTTATCAACCGTATCCAGCATATTTTCCAAATCGAGTAAAGAGACGGAGCGTCCTGCCTTGAGCATGGCCTGCAATACTAATATGCGTATGGCGGTGGGCTGTATCTCTCTCTTTGCCAACAAGGCTAAATAATCCTTTTCTTTCATATGCTTTTCCCTTTCTATTTTATCAGTTTCTGTACGCGGATGGCATTTACTATGGCGATAAGAGCCACGCCGACATCTGCAAAGACAGCTTCCCACAGGGTAGCCAGTCCGCCGGCACCTAAAGCCAGTACCAATAGTTTAACTCCGAAAGCCAGCGAAATGTTCTGCCATACAATCCGGCGTGTCTGCTTGCCGGCACAAATGGCTGTAGCTACTTTTGAGGGCTGGTCGGTTTGTATTACGACATCGGCAGTCTCGATGGCTGCGTCGCTGCCCAGTCCGCCCATTGCGATACCTACATGGCTGAGGGCAAGGACGGGAGCATCGTTGATGCCGTCGCCTACAAAGGCTATCCGGTTGGCAGTGTTTCGTTTCAGTTCCTCTATGTGCTCTACTTTACCGTCGGGCAGCAGGTCGCCATACGCTCGCGCCACCCCTAACTTCTCTGCAAAGTTAGTGACAATTGCCTGCTTGTCTCCCGATAATATCTGAATATTATTGATATTTAAAGCTTTCAGCTCTTCTATGGCTGTACAGGCATCGTCTTTCAGTGTATCGGATAGCAGCAGATAACCTGCGTAGGCTGAACCTATGGCGCAGACTACCACTGTATCGGTGATTTCGGATAATTCCTGCGGGTATTCCACCTTATATTCGGACAATAAGCGGGTGTTTCCTGCCAAGACACGCTGTCCGTCTATCCTTGCTTCGAGTCCGCGGCCTGCAATTTCTGTAACTTCTGTTGCCGGAGACAAGAGTATATGCCTTTGCTTTGCATACCCGGTGATAGCTTTGGCTATGGGGTGTGTACTGTTTTGTTCCGCAGAAGCTATGACTTGAAGCAGCTTCTCTTCGGATATGCCTTGCGGGGTATGACAAGACTGTACTTCAAACGTTCCTTTGGTCAGCGTGCCCGTCTTGTCGAAGACCACCGTATTGATTCTGGCAATGGCATCTAAGTAATTGCCGCCTTTAAACAGTATTCCCAGACGGGATGCCGCACCGATGCCGCCGAAATATCCCAAGGGAATGCTTACTACCAGGGCGCAGGGGCATGAGATAACCAGAAATACAAGTGCCCGATACATCCAGTCGTTAAAGATAAACGAAAACTGCGCGTTTGCCAGTGAATAGAGGAAAGGGAGCAGCACGATCAATGCCGCCAGCCCGGTTACAATCGGCGTATAGACGCGGGCGAACTTGCGTATGAACAATTCGGCCGGTGCTTTACGTTCAGACGCATTCTGTACCAGTTCCAGTATACGTGAGAGCGCGCTCTTCTCAAAAGGCCGTGTTACTTCCACCCTGATAACCTTATCCGTGGAAATCATTCCGGCAAGGACTTCCCCGCCTTTACGGATGGTGCGCGGTATGCTTTCGCCTGTGAGTGCGGAAGTGTTGAAGGCGGCAGCTTCATCCAGCATTTTTCCATCCAGCGGAACACGTTCTCCGGTTTTTACTTCGATGATGTCGCCCGTCTGTACGTGGCGGGGAGATGTGACAACGGTCTCATTGCCTTTGATGACCGTTGCCGTTTCCGGACGTACGTCAATCAGTGCGCTGATATTTCGCTTTGCCTTGCTCACCGCCCTTTCCTGAAATAGCTCTCCCAGTGAGTAGAACAGCATTACGGCTACGCCTTCCGGATACTCCTTGATATAGAAAGCTCCTAATGTAGCGATGGACATCAGTGTGAATTCACTGAAAATGTCCTTTTGCAGGATGCTTTCCCACGCCTCTTTCAGTACGGGCAGGCCTACAGGCAGGTATGCCGCCAGGTACCAGGCAAACATAACAGTGTCATCTGCAAAGAATCCCATACCTGT
This sequence comes from Bacteroides sp. 2201st1_D9_2201SCRN_220225, assembly GCF_040928965.1. Classification (NCBI taxonomy): domain Bacteria; kingdom Pseudomonadati; phylum Bacteroidota; class Bacteroidia; order Bacteroidales; family Bacteroidaceae; genus Bacteroides; species Bacteroides sp. 2201st1_D9_2201SCRN_220225. The sequence continues at coordinate 19,446 of NZ_JBCODG010000065.1, forward strand.
AGCTTTCAGGATGATTCCGCTGAAAAGCAGGGCGGCCGAAAGCAGGATTCTCCCGTATTCCTTTAAGAAACCGGTGTGTTCCGGTTGCTTGTCTGGCTGTGCGTTACCGTGTGCACAACAACATGTACAATTATTATTTCCCATATTATCTCTTGTTTTTGATACAAAGGTAGATAATAGGGAATGCAACCAGGTTGCAAAGTCGCTCTGTTGCGGGCAATGCTCAGATTTCCAGCATCTTTTTTTCTCTTTCCAAATCTTTTTCGTTGAACAAAGGAGAAGGAACGGAGCAGGTTTTGATATAATCGCCCGGCTGGCAGGTATAGTTATAATAAGGTATCTGTTCTTCCGTCAGCTCTTCTTTGGGGATGATAGTGCCTTTCAGTTCCAGGAAGTCGTCCATGCCGGTGCTGTCCGAGTGTTTGATAAACAGTATTCTTCGGGCTATCGGGTTGCGGTTGTAGTCGAGACAGAGGTAAAGCCCTTTGAGCATATGCGGAAAATCGTACATAGGCAGTTGCAGGTAGATTGTGAACAGTGCCATTTGCGGTGACTCCCGTTCATTGAATATGATGTAGGAGTTCTGGTGGTTGCTGAAAATACCTGTTCCGAAATGGGTGGTATTGTAGGCGCTCATGTGTACGACTTTCACATAGCCGTTGTTTTCGGATGTTGTGATAAGATAAGGCTCTACTTTCAGGGCATTGGTCGAAGAGGAAAGGCTGTAACTGATGTATATGCCGCTGTAGTTATATGCGTCTTGTACGGAACGGAGCATCTCTTCCGACAGCATGTCCAGAAACGGATTCTCTTTCTGTCCGGTGGCAACCGCAGGCTCCAGTGCATACAACTGTTCTTTTAACTCTTTCAGATTGCCGAGAAGGCGTTTTTTCGATACATTGTTCACTTGCGACAGGGCGTAGTCCAATGCTTCTTCTTCATTATTCCCTTTTTTAATGCATCCGATATAGGTAGGCAATACGCTTGAGTAGAGCGAGGACAGTACACTTGCCGCCATATTGGTATGGTCGGCTATCTCTTTCATCTTTACACCTTTGTTGCGCAGGTATTCAATGCGTCTGTATATTTCAGGCAGTTCGTTCATGTCGTTGTGATATAATGGCTCTTTATTCAAAATGTCTGCAAAGAAAGCCGTGGGATGTTATGCTTTCATTACATTAATATTGCATTAATGTTACATTATAAAATGTTGATTTCATGAATATTATTAATAATGGGAATTCATTTTTGCTGTTAAAATACCGCCTTACTTTTGCTGCCGGAATCAAAAACAAGATAGATGTCATGAATGCGATAATCGGTAAAAAAGAACTCACAGTTTCCAATAAGAATTTATCTGATGCCTTATTCATTCTTTGGGCGGGTGGAGCTGCTTTGCTCTCTTATTCTTTGGTGTATGCATTGCGTAAACCATTTACAGCGGCTACGTTTGACGGACTCGATTTTTTCGGTATGGACTATAAGACTGCAACCAGCATTGTACAGATATCCGGCTATTTTATTTCCAAACTGATAGGTATCAAGGTCATTTCCGAGTTGAAGAAGGAAAACCGCTTGAAGTTCATTATCCTGTCAGTGGCGGTTGCCGAACTTTCCCTTGTACTTTTCGGAGCGCTTCCGCAACCGTTCAATGTATTTGCCCTGTTTTTCAACGGGCTTTCCTTAGGGTGTATGTGGGGAGTGATTTTCAGTTTTCTGGAAGGGCGTCGTGTCACGGATTTACTGGCAAGTCTTATGGGGTTGAGTATCGCTATCAGTTCGGGGACCGCAAAGTCGATTGGACTTTTTGTGATGGATAATTTGCATATCAGTGAATTCTGGATGCCCGCTTTCATCGGTGCGTTTGCTTTTCCGCTGTTGTCGTTTCTGGGATGGCTGATGACACGGATGCCGCAACCCACGCAAGCAGATAAAGAACTGCGCACGGAAAGGGTTGCCCTGGACAGTAAGGCACGTTTAAGTCTGTTCAAGAACTTTATGCCTGTGCTGGTAATGTTGTTCTTTGCCAATCTGTTCGTTACGGTATTGCAGGATATCAAGGAAGATTTTCTGGTGAAGATACTCGATGTCGATGCGGCGGGACTCTCGTCATGGGCGTTTGCCAAGGTGGATGCAACGGTTACATTGATAATTCTGTGTATGTTCGGGCTGATGTCCGCAGTACGGAGCAACATAAAGGTGTTGTGTATGCTGTTGGGGCTGGTCACTTGCGGTACGGCTACGTTGAGTTTTCTGGCTTTCAATTATTCTGCCTTGCAATTGCAGCCCATGACATGGCTGTTCCTTCAAAGCTTGTCGCTCTACACGGTCTACCTTAGTTTCCAGACACTCTTTTTCGAGCGTTTCATCGCTTGTTTCAAGATAAAAGGGAATGTGGGCTTTTTCATTATAACACTGGATTTCATCGGTTATACAGGTACAGTGGTGGTGCTGATATTCAAGGAGTTCTTTAATCCTGCTGTCAACTGGCTGGACTTTTACAATCTGATGTCCGGTTATGTGGGTATAGCATGCAGTGTAGCTTTTATAGGTTCGGCAGTTTATCTGATACAGCGTTATCGTCGTGAGAAATATGCGGAAGTTTCCGGTGAAGAACTCGATACTCCCCACCCGGCGGGTGGTTTATCCGGTAAGCGTGTTGCATTGGAACTTCTTCCGGATATGGCAAAATAAACGGATAGGGAAATAACTCAAAGATATAAATTATGAAGAAAATTGAATGTATTATTATGGATTGGGCAGGTACGGCAGTCGATTACGGCTGTTTCGCTCCGGTTGCCGCTTTCATTGAGAGTTTTAATGTGATAGGCACTCCGGTAACGGCTGCTGAAACGCGTGCCCACATGGGACTGACCAAAGTAGAGGAAATACGCGCCTTGTTCAATATAGACCGCGTAAGAAACGAGTTTCAGGAGAAATACGGACGCCCGTATGCCGAGGAAGATATATTGGCGCGCTATGCAGACTTTCAGCGTGTGTTGTTTGCCTCTCTGGAAGATTATGCAACACCTATTCCCGGTGTGGTTGAAACGATATCGGGATTGCGTGCGCAAGGAATTAAGATAGGCTCCACTACCGGCTATACCCGTGCGATGATGGATGTAGTGTTGCCGGCTGCCGCAGCCCGCGGATATGTGGTTGATAATTGTGTCACGCCCGACGGACTTCCCGCAGGACGGCCTGCTCCTTATATGATTTATAAGAATATGACGGAACTTGCCGTTCCCTCGGTGGACTGTGTTGTGAAGGTAGGCGACACGATTGCCGACATCAAAGAAGGAGTGAATGCCAAAGTGTGGACGGTGGGCGTAGTGCTTGGCAGTAACGAACTGGGTCTTACCCTGGATGAAGTGAATGCTTTGTCTGCTACCGAACTGGAGCTCCGCAAACAGGATGTCCGCAACCGTATGCTGGCTGCCGGAGCTCATTATACAGTAGACTCCATTGAAGAACTTCCTGCCGTAATAGATAATATTAATAACTTTAAACTATCAAGAATATGAGACCTTACATTTTATTGACTCCCGGACCTCTTACTACTTCCGAAACCGTAAAAGAAGCCATGCTCACAGATTGGTGTACATGGGATGCGGATTATAATGTGCATATCGTAGAGGAAATACGCAAATCCCTCGTTGCACTCGCTACAAAGCAAACCGATGAATATACTTCCGTTCTTCTGCAAGGCAGTGGAACCTATTGTGTGGAAGCCGTTATAGGAAGTACCGTTAAGCCGGGTGATAAACTGCTGATTTTGAGCAATGGAGCTTATGGTGACCGTATGGGAAATATCGCTGAGTATCACGGTATCAACTATGATATGCTGGCCTTTGACGAAACGGAGCAGGTGTCCGTCAGCTATGTAGACGATTATCTGGCACATAATGCGGAGATTACGCATGTATCGGTGGTACATTGCGAAACCACTACCGGCGTGCTGAACCCGTTGAAGGAGATAGCCCACATCGTAAAGATGCACGGAAAGAAGCTGATTGTAGATGCTATGAGCAGCTTTGGCGGAGTGCCTTTGGATGTAGAGGAACTGGGTATTGATTTTCTTATCAGCAGCGCCAATAAATGTATTCAGGGTGTACCGGGATTCGGTTTTATCATCGCCCGCAAGTCGGAACTGATGCGCTGCAAGGGTGTTTCCAAATCTCTTTCGCTCGATATTTACGATCAGTGGGAAACGATGGAAAAAGGACATGGAAAGTGGCGTTTCACATCGCCTACCCATGTGGTGAGAGCCTTTAAACAGGCTATGGATGAATTGGCTGAAGAAGGAGGGGTAGAGGCACGTCATCAAAGATACTGTAAAAATCATGAGGTATTGGTAGATGGTATGCGCTCACTCGGCTTCAAGACTCTGTTGCCTGACGCTATACAGTCTCCCGTCATAACTTCTTTCCTTTATCCGAATGCGGATTTTGATTTTAAATCGTTCTATGCACAGCTCAAGGAAAGGGGATTCGTGATTTATCCCGGCAAGATTTCGCAGGCGGACACATTCCGTATTGGCAATATCGGAGATGTGTATCCGGAGGATTTCAGCAAGTTGATAGAGGTAATCAAAGAATGTAAGTATTGATGAACGTTTCGGGAAAACTATGGTTTCTCGGACATATATTGAGGTACTCTAAGTCATATTCTCAGAGTACCTCAGTTGTATCCTCAGGGTATCCCGATTGTACCTTCAAGGTACTTCAGCCGTACACTTAGGCATTCCCCTGCCCGGAAAACGTTGTGGGGTACAACAATTATCGGGGGAGAATCGTTGTAGACGTAAGAAAAAATTATATCTTTGTTCGTGGTGTCAGGTATTCATGAAGATGTTGAACCCGATTACGAACTTAAATGTATCTTTATGAAACGATTCTTCCTTTTTGCTGCCGCGGCTGTGTGCATGGTGCTTGCGGGATGTAACGGGCAGCAAGGTCATACCCCGTCTTCTGTTGCGCAGGTATCGGAACCTGCCGATACTGTTGTGCCCGTAGTGGAAGTGCCTTTCAGAGAGAAATTGCTGACGGCAGCCGATGTGACGCTTACCAAAGATTTGCTTTACGATACATATACGCTGGAAGATACCTATCCGTACAAGGATACCGTGCGTTCTTTCAAATGGGATGTAATCCGCAATTGTCTGGCTTATATAGAGAATATGCAGCGGGACAGTGTGAAGTGGGTGGTATTGCAGAATTATAAGAATCTGAATCGGGAAGCCCCTTTGGTGCGTAAGTTCGTGCGTAATGCCTATCGCCGTGTGGCGGATACGCTTGGGGTGGAGCGTTATCAGTCCGTTCCCTTGTATTTGCCGGGAGATACGTTGGTGCCCGAACGTTATGGCAGGGATGGGACGTTGGCTTACCTGCTGGGTGAGGAAGGCGGTTTCAGCCGTATTCTTCCTATTACGCTGGAAGATGAGTGGCTGGTTCCCCGCCGTTATTTGAAGCTGCTGGCGGACAGCACTGTCTTTAATCATGTTATTTTCGTAGACCGTCTTGACCAGAATATCGCTACGTTGGAGCGTATGGATAAAGGTGAATGGAAAATCCGCAGCATGAATCCCGCAACGACAGGACGGCATGCACCGCCTTATGCACAGGAAACGCCGCTGGGCATGTATTTACTGCAACAGAAGAAATCGCGCATGATCTTTCTGAAAGACGGCTCTGCGGCAACGGGCGGATATGCGCCTTATGCCAGCCGTTTTACCAACGGAGCCTATATTCATGGAGTACCGGTGAATGTTCCGCGCACAGCCATGATTGAGTATAGCTGGTCGCTGGGTACTACGCCGCGTTCGCACATGTGTGTGCGAAATGCTACTTCACATGCTAAGTTTGTATTTGACTGGGCGCCGACGGAGCGTTCTTTAGTAGTTGTTATCGAATGATTACTTTCTTTTTTAACTATCTGTATGATAGTCGTATGGGTGGAAAGTGCTAACTTTGCCGCCGGTATTTTTCAGGTCGGATAGTTATGTTGAGATTTTGCCTCTCTTTTTTATTTATGTTTTTTCCCTGTTTCCTGTTTTTGGGAAACAGACCTGCTACCTGCATGACGGATAAGCCGGATGTTTCGTTGGCGGCAGAATCGGCAGCATGTGCCGATTTGTATCGTTCCATGCAATTGGAAGGGGTAGTGAGTTGGAAAGCTTTCCGCCAGGCAGTAACGGGCTATCATAAAATAGCAGGCCGTAAACGGGATGTACTGACTCTGATTGATTTTTCACGTCCTTCTACCGAGAAGCGTCTTTTCGTATTCGATATGAAGCAGCGCAGGCTGCTTTTCTCATCGGTCGTCTCGCACGGAAAAAACAGCGGCGACAAGTATGCCACTTCGTTTTCCAATGAATACGGATCTTATAAAAGTTCGCTGGGATTCTATCTGACAGAAACAACCTATCAAGGCAGGAACGGATATTCCCTCATCCTGAACGGATTGGAAAAAGGTATTAACGACCGTGCCCGCGAGCGTGCCATTGTGGTACATGGAGCTGCTTATGCCGATCCTTCGGTTGCAAGCAGGGGAGGGCGTTTGGGACGGAGTTTCGGCTGTCCGGCTGTTCCGCAAAAACTCAGCCGCCCTATTATCGACGCCATTAAAGGGGGAAGCGTGATGTATATCTATGCCGAGGCTCCCGACTATCTGGCTCACAGCTCCGTACTGAAGAAAACGACCGGGTTGTAAGCGACTCTTTATTCACGCTCCGTGTTTTTCGTATCTTTTGATATGTATCAATTTTCCTCAGCATTTCTTTTACTAATTTTGCGTCGAGTTTCGGGGATTAGATTGTATGGCAACATCAAGAGAAATGACGGAAGGACGGGCTCTTCCGCTCATATTTAATTTCACTTTGCCTTTATTGTTGGGTAATTTGCTGCAACAGACCTATTCGTTGGTGGACGCTGCAATTGTCGGTAAATTTTTAGGGATAAATGCACTGGCTTCTGTCGGCGCGAGTACATCAGTCATATTCCTGATACTCGGTTTCTGCAACGGATGTTGCGGAGGATTCGGCATTCCGGTGGCACAGAAGTTCGGAGCGAGGGATTATATTACAATGCGCCGTTATGTGGCGGTCAGCTTGCAACTGGCTGCGGTGATGTCGGTGGTGCTTGCCGTGGTAACAAGCATCTGTTGTGCAGATATTTTGCGCATGATGCGTACGCCGGACAATATCTTCACCGGAGCTTATTATTATTTGCTTGTAACTTTTATAGGTGTCCCCTGTACCTTCTTCTATAATTTGTTGTCCAGCATTATACGTGCTTTGGGTGATAGCAAGACGCCGTTCTGGTTTCTGCTCTTTTCCACCGTCCTGAATATTCTGCTTGACTTGTTTTGCATCCTTGTTTTGGACTGGGGTGTGGCGGGAGCGGCAATCGCTACTGTCTTTTCTCAAGGAGTATCGGCAGTGCTTTGCTACATCTATATGATGAAACGTTTTGAAATTCTGAGAACTACTCCTGCCGAACGTAAATTCGACAGTGCGTTGGCACGGACGCTGATGTATATCGGAGTGCCTATGGGATTGCAGTTTTCCATTACCGCTATCGGCAGTATTATGCTGCAGAGTGCCAACAATGCGTTGGGCACGGCATGTGTAGCGGCTTTTACGGCTGCCATGCGTATCAAGATGTTCTTTATGTGTCCCTTCGAGAGCTTGGGTATGGCGATGGCCACTTATAGCGGACAAAACTACGGTGCAGGCAAGCCCGGACGTATATGGC